>NZ_DATMRL010000435.1:0-13491 GCF_035566355.1 Pedobacter sp. | reverse complement strand
AGTAATTTTGACTTATTCGAAATCAAAAGAAAAAGCAGAAGCAGTTGCATCCGAAATTAATGCAAGAGGGGGGCATGCCCGTGCAGTTGAAGCAGATAGCATCGACCCTAAAGCACTAACTAATGCCATTCAAAAAACCATTACTGAACTTGGCCCAATTGATATCCTGATCAATAATGCAGGCATTTATGTGGGAAAGGAATTTGAATCACACACATTGGAAGATTATGAAGAAATCATGGCAATCAACGTGAGAGCAGTATATGTTGCGGCACTTGCGGTAGCCCCCAAAATGCCTCGCAATGGTAGAATCATTACCATCGGCAGCAACATGGCGGAAAATGCCCTTGGACCCCAAACTACTTTATATACAATGAGTAAAGCTGCATTAGCCGGATTCACAAGGGGATTGGCCAGAGATCTTGGTACAAAAGGCATCACAGTGAACCTGGTTCAGCCAGGCCCGATCAATACCGATATGAATCCTTCTGATACAGAACTTGCAGATTTTCTAAGAAGCCGGATGGCACTTTCAGAATATGGAACCGGCGAAGATATTGCCGGACTTGTAGCTTATTTAGCCAGTGGAGAAGGAAAATACATCACAGGCACCGCCATCACAATTGATGGTGGGCTGAATGCTTAAATGCAAATACCCTAAACTTTTTAAATATTATTCCTGTTAATAGCGGTATAACTGATTCATCATCCTTTAAACAATTACGATCATGGCAAAGTATTCCGAAAAGGCATCAGAAAAAGTTGAAAAAGCGATGCACGAGAAAAAAGAAGGAACTCTGAAAACAGGAACAGGAAAAAAAGTAACCTCTAAAAAGCAGGCCGTAGCCATTGGACTTTCGGAAGCTAGAAAAGAGGGAGCTAAAGTACCTAAAAAGAAAAGCTGATGGCTAGCGTATATTATTGTCCTCCCAGCTTCTGCAGGGAGGACAATAACTTTTCCATTTTATTAAACAGAACGAAGTTTGCATGTGCAAAATGGCATTTATTTAATAAAAATAGTATATTTGGTTAACGCCCGCCTATGAAAAGAATCTACAATTTAGCATTTCCAATTGCATCGCTTTTGCTATTCAGCTCTTCTTACGGTTACGGTCAGAATACCACCTTACGGGAGTGCCTGGACAGAGCCTATCAGAACAACCTAACGGTAAAACAAGCAAGAACTTCTTTACAAGCCAGTAAATTCAACCTTCAGGCAGAAAAACAAAGTTATCTCCCAAAAGTAGACCTCCTTTCAAGTTATACCTACCTCAGCAAACCCATAGACATTAACCTTCAAACGGTTAGAGATGGTATTGTAAACGGCTCTTCCGCCCAAAACCTGAATGCAGTAAATGAAGTTTTCAAAGAAATCACAGGAAACGACTTGTCACAACCTGTTCAGGACCGCATTTTAAATGCTTCAAAAAAGATCATTGGGGCAATTTATCCGGATTACAACCCTTCTTTAAGCAAACAATCCTATTTTGTTGCTGGCCTGGGCGTTCGGCAACCTCTTTATCTGGGCAACAAACTTTCTGCAGCCCGGAATCTTGCATCTTCCCTGGTAGAAACCACCAGCATCAATGTTCAGGTAGCCAATAAAGAAGTTAATTTCCTGATCGCGGCGCAATATGTCAGGATTTTGTACCTCAATAGCATTTTAAATAAACAACAGTTTATTGTAGACGCTCTTACAAAAAACAAAAATTACGCAGCTGAAATGGTGAAGAACCAGGTACTGCCACCCTACCAGAAAAACTGGACCAATGTATTCCTGACACAAGCTCAATCCATCTACAACAACTTAAAACTCGACAAACAAAATGCATTGGTAGAATTGAACAAGCTTATGGGTGCCGCATTGGATTCAGCCGTTCAAATCACAGACACACTAAAGTATACCACAAAAGCACCGGAAGCTGCACAGCCTGGTTTTTATGAAAGCAACCCTATCTATAAACTCGTAGACAGCAAAACGGCTTACGCCAAAACTTCCGAAAAAGTAACACGTTCGTTCGCTTTGCCCAATGTATTTGCCATTGGCAACTATAATCTTTACCAAAAGGATCTTCCTTTAACCATTCCTGACTGGTTTGTAGGGGTAGAATTACAATGGACACTGTTTAACGGCCAGACCCGAAAACGCACTCAAGCTGCCCGGGAACTTATTGAGGAATCCAAACTGGCAGAGAAAAATACAAGTCAGACGCTGCAGGCAGCCATGATGGTAGCCAGCAACAAAATAAAATCTCTTCAGAATGATGTAGCAGCCCTTGATACAGCAAGAAAAGAAGCCGGAACAACCTCCATACTTATTACCGAAAGAATGAAAAATCAGCTTTCTTCTCCCAAAGATGTCAACGATGCCTTACTTGTAGAAGCAGAAATACAAAAAGCATATTACACTGCAGTTATGGGTTTTTACCTCACTGTAGCAGAATATTACAACATATTGGGCAAACCGCAACAATTCACAGAATTCATTCCCTAAAAAGAAACAGGACTATAAAACTTAAAAAGATGAAGGATTTTTTCAAAAACTATTGGGCTTTAACCATTCCTATAGCCGTTGTACTCATTGCCCTGTTTTTCTTTTTAAAAGGGAATTCTTCTGATGGCGAGGATACCCTCGTCGGAATGGTCGATGCCTCAAGTGTAGATGTTGCAGCAGAGTTCCCAGGCAGGCTGGACTCTTTACTTGTGGGCCAGGGAGATACCGTAAAAACCGGACAACTTCTGGCCGTTCTCCGCACCAACGAAATAGATGCCATCAAAGCACAAGCACTTGCTGCAATAGATGCCGCCAAAGGACAATTGGATTTATTGAAACAAGGTGCACGTCCTGAACTCGTAGAAGCCACCTCCAAGCTGTACCAGATTACCGAAGAGCAATACAAGCTATTCAGCAACACCTATCAGAGAATGAATAATTTGTACAATGCAGAGGTCATCTCCGGACAGGAAAAAGACATCTTTTATTTCAAATACCAGGCTTCCAAAAAAGAAATGGAAACAGCCAAACTGAATTTGCAGATGATTGAAAAAGGTACACGTCCTGAAATTATCCGTTCGGCACAAGCCATAGTAAAACAAGCAGAACATGCTTATGAACTGACCAAAGCACTGGGCGAGAATACAAGGGTATATGCGCCTGCAGATGGCGTAATTTCAAGCTTGGTGATCCACCAGGGAGAGATTGTTTCCATTGGTTATCCTATGATGACCATCGAAAAAAAGAATTCCGCATTACTGCGGTTTAATGTCCGACAGGACAAAGGAAAATTATTAAAAACCGGTACAACCGCACAAGTTACCGTTCCTGGCTGTACACCTGAAACATTTGATGTTAAAGTTTCCAGCATTTCCCCTACTCTTGAGTTCGCCAACTGGATTCCTACAAATGAAAAGGGCAAATTTGAACTGAGAACCTTCACCATAGAGCTTACCCCCGCTCCAAATGTAAAAATAGAAGGCCTCCGTTCAGGTATGACAGCTTCATTAAAACTTCCCTAAATGCAAAACATCTGGCAAATTATACAAAGAGAATGGAAACGGATCTTCACCCTTCCTGTCTTCTACCTGGTCATGCTTATCATCCCTGTAGTACTCTTTTTCTTTTATGCCCTGATTTACAATAAACAAGAGGCTAAACATCTTCCTTTCGCCATCTGGGACGAGGACAATTCGCCGGTAAGCCGCCAGTTGACTTTTTTCCTTACACAAAGAGAGGCCTTGAAGGTGAACTACAGAGTTGGAAGTGAAGCAGAACTTAAGTTACTGATCCAGAAAGGTCAAGCAATGGGCGCGGTCCATTTTCCCAAAGGCATGGAAAAACAGATTCTGAGCCGCCATCCGGTTACAGTAACATTATATACCAATGCGGCCTCTCTGGTTCCTGCAAAACTAGTTTATAAGTCTGTAGCCGAAGTCATCATTACCGGCAGTGCCGGCGTGATCCTGCAAAAGCTGGTAAAAACTGGCGTAAAACCAGAAAGAGCAATGGCACTCGCCAACCCCATTAAACTCAATTCCTACCAGTTATATAACGCCACATACAATTATCAGGAATACCTGGTTCCAGGTCTGATCACCGTAGGTATGCAAATGATCCTGATCATCAGCAGCATGCTTGCCCTGAATTACGAATGGAAAACGGGGACTATGGAAGAACTATACCAGCTCTCTAAAGGATCAGCTATAGCCGTAATACTCGGAAAAACCACAGCCCATCTGGCTATTGCCTGGATCAATTTTATACTGATCGCCTTTGTCATTTTCCCCATCTTCCATATTGGAGTACCAGCCGCCACAGGCAAATTCTTTTTCCTTTATACCCTGCTTTCGCTGGCTTGTATTGGTATTGGTTTTTTCATTTCTGCATTATTCAAAGACGTTATGCTGGCCGGAGATACGGCTTTGTTTTATACTTCTCCCGCCTTTGTATTCAGCGGCTTCACTTTTCCGAGATGGGCAATGCCCTGGTACGATCAGTATTACGCCACTATTATGCCTTATACCCCATTTTTAGATGCCTTTTTTAAGTCCTATTACATGAACCTCTCTTTGCATTATTCGCAGAATGAGCTTCAAAAACTCCTCTTGTTTTGTCTGGTCATGTTTCCTACCGCAGGCCTGCTGCTGAAGGCGCAATTCAATCCATTGAAATATGAAGCAAAACAAGCCTAAATCCGGATTTACTCGTTTATTCTGGCGCGAGGTTGCATTGGTGGCCAAAGATCATAGTTTGCTACTCACCCTTTTGATCGCTCCGCTATTATATGCTTTCTTTTATGGAAGCATATATATTAATAAAGAAGAAGAGCATGTACAACTGGCTGTTGTAGACGACGACAACACCACATTATCCCGGCTGCTGATGCAAAATATTGACAAGTCGCAGATTGTAGATCTGGTCCATTTCCCTAACCTTGGCGAGGCTAAAGAGTACATGTATCAGGGCAATTGCCAGGGCTATTTTTACATCCCGAAAGACACAGAAAAAAGTCTGTATACTTTAAAACAAGCCAATGTAGTGCTTGCGGTAAATGCGGCCAGGTTTCTTCCTTCCAGCGATCTGCTGGCTAACGTACAGCAAATCTGTCTGACTATAGGGGCTGGCGTACGGCTTAAATATTTTCAGCAAACCCAGGGCCTAACCAACGAGGCTGCCATGCAGCAAGTGGCCCCTGTAAGCCTTGATTACAGGCCTCTTTTCAACGAACGCAGCAGCTACGGAGGCTTCCTTTTGCCTGGCCTGCTGGCACTGATCCTGCAGCAAACACTGCTGATTGGCCTGTCTGAAAGTGTGGCCGCTGAAAGGGAAAGAAAATCTGTATTGCTTTGGAATACCGGCAATCTATCTCAGGCCATTTGGGGCAAAGGTTTGTTCTACCTCATGCTCTTTGGTTGTTACGCCTTTTTCTTTTTAAATATCAATTTCCATCTGCTGAATATCCCCATGCGTGGCAGCGGTTTTCAGCTTGGCCTGTTGTTCTTTCTGTTGCTCCTTACCCTAATCCCCATGGCACAGTTTATTGGCTCCTTATTTAAATCTCAGCTGATCTGCTTACAGGTCATGGCCTTTTCAACCTATCCGATTTTCCTCATTACAGGCTATACCTGGCCTTATGAATCTTTACCCCTGCCTCTTCAATGGATCTCTTCCCTGCTGCCCACCACCCCATTTATTAAGATCTATACTGCAATTGTACAAGCAGGGGCAAGTATAACTACAGACCTCGGCACACTATTTCACCTGATTCTACTCTGGTTACTGTACAGTATACTGGCTTATTACAGGATACATATCATCAGTAAAAAAGCAGTTAAGGAATTGCCTTCACAGCAGCAGGTTCCAGTACAGTAAATTCCTTTTTCAGACGGATGTCTTCTGAAGAATTTCCAATCATCACCTGGAATTTTCCAGGTTCTACGGTCCAGTTCATATTTTTGTCAAGTAAAGCCAGATCATCAGGATGAAGTACAAATTTAACCGTCTTGGTTTCTCCGGGTGCCAGGCCTATCCGTTCAAAGCCCCTGAGCACAGATTCATAAGTTGTTACACTGCTCACCTGGTCTTTTAAATACAATTGAACCACTTCATCTCCTTTGCACTGACCGATATTTTTTACATCTACCAACACTTCCAGATCTGCTTGCGCGTGAATCTCCTGCTGGCTCAGCCTCAAATTACTGAATTCAAAGCTGGTATAACTCAAACCATAACCAAAAGGATACAAAGCACCTTGAACAGAGGTTTTCCCATAACCATTTGGATCATCTTTCTTACCCTCACCTGCCTGAGAACCTGGCTTAAATGGAAAATTTAATTCGATCTGTCCAATAGATTTTGGAAAGGTCATGGAGAGTTTACCTCCGGGATTGTTGTCGCCAAAAAGCGTTTCAGCCACGACTTTACCTGCAGAAGGTCCGGGAAAGCCAGCCTGCAGAATTGCTGGCAGATACCGGTTCTCCCAGTTAATAGTTAACGGCCGTCCATTCACCATCACCATCACCACTGGTTTCCCTGTAGCATACAGCGCCTGCAACAATTGCAACTGCCTGCCAGGCAGCCCTAAACCGGTTCTGGATTTACTTTCACCTACCTGATTGTCCGTTTCTCCTACCACAGCAATCACAATATCCGACTGCCGGGCATCTTCTACTGCACTGGCAATCATTGCCTTTTCTTCGACAGTTAGATCTGTTGGAATAATTTCGCTTTCCGGCCATTTTGCATCAATCACCTCACAGCCTTTACTATACTTTATTGCCGCATTTTGTCCTGCAAAAGCTTTAATTCCCTCCAATATCGAGGTCACCGGATTATTAGACGGTCCATAACGGCTCGTCGTGTAATTCACTTCTTCCGCCAGCGGACCAGCGATCAATATCTTCTTGTACTTTTTTACATCCAGTGGAAGCAGACTCTTCTCATTTTTAAGCAGCACCATAGATGCTCTGTTGATCTGAACAGCAAGTTCCTCATCCGCTTTTGTATGTACTTTTTTATCTGAAGCAGCCGGGTCGGCCACATAAGGGTGGTCAAACAAACCTAACCTGAATTTCACCCGGAGTACATCCGCTACACGCTGATCAAGTGTTTTCATAGACACAGCCCCCTCCTTTACCAATTCTCTTAAAGGCAAAATAAAAACCTCAGGCATCGTGAAATGTGTACGAACATTCAAACCCGCCTCTATAGATTGTTTTACGGCCGCTTTGTAATCTTCTGCCACATGGTGTTTGCTGGAGATAAACTCTACCGCCTCACTGTCTGAAACCACGTAACCATCAAAGCCAAATTGCTTACGCAGAAGTTCCGTAAGGAAATAATAACTTCCGGTAACAGGTTCACCGTCCCAGTCGTTATAGCTGCTCATCACACCCATAGGATGGGCCTCCTGGATCACCCTGCGGAATGGATACAGGAACATTTGATGCATCTCTCTGGGAGCAACATGCGGATCAGTACGCGCTGCACCATCACGCCCACCCTTTGGCACACTGTATACAGCATAATGTTTTAATGTGGCTGCAACACCCTGATCCTGGATGCCCAGAGTCATTTGCTTTCCAAGTTCTGCAATCAAAAAAGGATCTTCCGCATAACACTCCACTACCCTTCCCCAACGCTGGTCCCTGGCTACATCTAAAATCGGTGCATAAACATTAGTATAACCCAAAGCCTTAGCTTCTCTTCCCACAGTACTCCCTGCCCGGTACACTAGATCCTTATCCCAGGTACAACCAATATTTACCGGTGCGGGAAGAGGGGTTGCCCGATCGTGGCACAAACCATGAATAGCTTCATTCGTAAAGTCAACCGGAATTCCTAAACGGGTCTCTTCCACAAACCATTTCTGTACTGTATTGATGGCGCCGGCATGTTTGCTGAAAGGAAAAGAATACTGACTGACCGCTTTTTTATTATAAGGCAAACTGTTCAGTTCCTCGTCAATATTTGCAATTCCGTCTTTCCAGATTTTAGTTTTCCATTCGGCTGTTGGCATCTCGTCTTTGAGTACCCTCCCATAGCCATACAGTGTCGCCGTCTGACAGGTCTTTTCGTCTAGTGTCATTTGACTAAGTAAGTCATTTACCCGCTCTTCAACTGGTCTGGACGGATCTTCGAACACATCCATTTTTCCGTTCTTGTTAAAGTCTGTCCAACCCTTATGATAGATATTTTTTGACTGACCAAATAATATTTGGCCAGAAGAAACCAAAAGCAACATAGCCACACAAATCGATTTACTCATATTAATATTTATTTAAAAATCAGATGGATACATTATCCATCTAAACTTATTATCCACTTTAATTTATTGGAACCAATCCTACCGATTTCAATTTAAACAACTCTTTACCCTCCTGGAGCGGGCTGACTTTCAAATTGTACTCCCCAGCTCTATCTGCCGATATAATAGCTACTGTATGTTTAATGAACATTAGCGGGGCACTTTTATCAAACTCAGAAGTACGAAGGGTTCTGAACAAATAATCCTTTCCGTTAAAAGCTATTTTCCCCTCCTGTCTCGCACTCTCTTGTGGGCAGGCATACTCGAGTATCACTTTATAATCTCCCGCCCCTGTAAGCCTCATTTTGAATTCCGCAGCATCAGACGGAGATTTCATTTCCACCACACAGGTGGTGTGTTTCCAGTCTCCGTAATAATGGCTGTAAGTTAAACTTTTGATTTCTGCTTTTCCTTCCAATTGAGCGGAGATCGCATCCAGGTTGTTTTGTTCATACTGGGGAGATACAACGGTGGTTTTATTATCGGAGTGATCCTGAGCTTTTCCACTGTACTCAACCACAAATACCTGGTCCGGGTTCCGGCCTTTAAACTCGGGTAAACTTAAAAATAAATCATCACCATCGACCGTCCATTTTAAAGACACCTTGGTATTCAGATCATAAACCTTCGTTACTTTAGCCTTTAATCCAGGTACCAAAAGCCTTCCATCTGAAGGTCTGTGAAATACATGCAGAAATTCCCTCCCTGGTTTGGAAGTCGTTACGCCCCATGGTTGTGGTGGAACCAAGCCATAATCAGATCCGTAAATACTCTCTCCATACTTTTTAAGCCACATTCCTGTTTCCAGAAGATATTTTACGGAATAAGGCGGGATATTCCCCAGGCCATCCGGTCCCACATTCAACATCAGATTCCCTCCTTTAGAAGCCACCCGGGCCAGAAGCCTGATGATCTCTTCAGAAGATTTGAAATTCATGTCGTGTTTAATATAACCCCAGGAATCATTATGGGTATAAATAGATTCCCATACTGCATCTTTAATCGGCACATCCGGAATCTCAGAATCACCAAAATCGCGGTAATCTCCAAGCCCCTGTCCTACCCTGCTGCTAAATAAACTTTTAGGCTGGAGCTGGTGTAAACTATCCACCAGTTGCTGGGTCTGTACTTTGGTAAGGCCTCCCGGCATATCAAACCAAACAATCCCTAGTGGGCCGTAGCCCGTAAGCAACTCTTTCAATTGCGGAATCGCCTTCTCCCTATAGTACTTCTGATAATCCTTTTTCGATTCATCAAAATCCCAGCCATTCCTTCCTCCATTTGGCTCATGCCAGTCTATAAACTGGGAATAATAAAATCCAAATGGAATATTTTGTTTACGCGTAGCCTCTGCAAGAGCTTTCATCGGATCCTTCCCGTAAGGCGTTGCTTTTACAATATTAAAATCACTTACTTTAGAATCATACATCGCAAAACCTTCGTGATGTTTGGCTGTGATGACCATGTACCTGATGCCTGCATCCTTCGCAATCCTGGCCCATTCTTCTGCATTAAAACGAACAGGATTGAAGGTCTTAGCCTCCTTCGCATAATCTGCAGCAGGAATTTTCGCTTGGTTCATAATCCATTCGCCACTGCCATAATACCTTTTCCCTTTATATTCACCAGCCAGTTTGGAATAGAGTCCCCAGTGGATGAACATTCCAAATTTAGCTTCCTTAAACCATTTCAGATTGGGATTATCTTTTTGAAGGCTTGATTTGTCCCACATACCAGGATCTTGTTCCTGGGCAAAAGCGGGGCTACTTGCAACAGCCATTAAAACAGCAGCAGAAAGAAATATACGGGTCGAAAGTTTCATACAATCAATTAATCAGTAAACAGCAGAAATTATTTTAACGAATTCGCCTGAAGAATAAAACGAACAATAGGTTCAGGGTTCGGCAGACTGTGCGGATGGTGCTTACCCTCTTTCTTGTGCACTACCGTAATGGATCCTCCTCTTTCTTTGAACATCTTTTCAAAAGGGATCGTATTCTCTTCCATAGGCACCAGTTCATCTGCATCACCGCATACATGTAATACCGGATAATGCCCTTTAACAATCAGATCAATTTTATCAATCGGACTTACTCCAGAAGCTTTTGCCACCTCATCGGTATCAAAACCATAATCCTTTTTAAAAATTTCCCAGTCCGTTTTGCTTCCAGGCCCTTTACCTAAACCTCCTGGCCAGCTTTTCAAGTCCAGTACCGGGTTATCCGCATATACACAAGCCACTTTTTTCGGGTTCAGAGCTGCCCAGTTATAGGCATACACCGCTCCCCGGCTCATTCCTTCCAAAACTACTTTCCTGGAAAGCCCCATCCCATAAAGGTAACTATAGAAGGCATTCCATAAACCTATAGCCTCCTGGTTCCCAAACCACTCGGAAGCATCACAATACACCACATGATAGCCTCTTTCCAGGAGCGCAATATCAGTTTGAGGCTCGTGCCCCCAAAAACGAGCCCTCCAGATCCAGGGATGTCCCTGGGCTGCAAATTTAGGTTCCACAATAAAAGCTTTTCGTCCTTTAAACTGGAACTCCATATTTTTATACCCGTAAAATGAGCTTAAGGTAAAAGGTTCTTTAAGTTTTTTCTTCAAATCTACGGGAGCTCGTTTTAACATCAAATGGGCATATAAACGCTCTGCAATGACTTTAGCCCCTGCAGCATCCGGATGTATCTTATCTGGCAACAGACTTTCCTTATCCAGGAACAAAGAATGAAGATCGAGCAGCTCCAGACCTTCATCGTAAGCCACCTCCCTAACCAAAGGGAGAATTGATCTTGTAATGGCCACATCCCATATCTGGGCAGTATCTGTTGTAAATGCAGCAATAGGTGTGAGAAGAATAATTCTTGGTTTTGAAGGCAACTGCCTTAAATCCCTGATCATTTCTTTATAGTCAGATTTAAATTCAGCATAAAATTTACGGTTCACCTGCTTGCTGTCATTTGTCCCCAGTTTGATAAAAACCACGTCAGGCGCACTGTTTAACGCTTCCTTCCAGGCTGGTGTAGCCGTATAAGGCTTATTTCCGTTTTTCAATAAGGTAGCCCCACTCACTCCAAAATTCATTACCTTAAATCCAGGCCCCAACATGTTTTGAAGTTGTGCAGGATAAGCTTCAGTTAAACGGTCCTTTAAACGGGAACCAAATGTGATGCTGTTTCCAATACAGGCCACCCGGGTTTGCGCAACAGCAGTAAGTGAACAAACCACGCCAATTAAAAAACTATAAAAAAAACGGTATAATTTCATTTGTCAATTGATTAAAAAATTGACCAGCCGCACAGCATGTCCCCCGGAGGACTCATTTTTTTGACCGCTGATCTTCAGTTCAAGTCTGTGTTTCCCCTCCCCAAGATCATCTGCCAGAAGTTTATACCAGGGCAAATGAAGACCTTTACTCCATTGGGTATATAAATCCAATGCCGGATAAGACTTCCCGTCTATAGTATATTCCACTATTCCCGCATCAGGCCCGGCCAGACTGGCAATTCCAATCACATGACCATCAAAATCCAGTACAAAGGCATCACCAGCTGAAGAACCTTCCAGTACCGGCACATGATTGAACCCATTTCTAGCAGATACACCATCAGCCGGAGTCCAGTCCGGTCTTTGTACAAAGCCTTTTAGGGATTCCGCATGCTGAATCCCATAATAGTTTCCATGGCTGTAATTCCCTTTGTCCATTGCTTCAGGAAGTTTCCTTATCTTCATTCCCTTCTGTTTCAACCCCTCGTTGTGGAGCAGTAAAGCCTGGATGGTGTGCGCATACAGCTCCTGCCCAAAAGGAGCAGGATGCAAATTTTTAAAGTCCTTTTCCCAGGTAAACTCTCCTGCATTGATGCGATCAGTAACCTCTTTGGCCAGATTAATGAAAGGCAGGTGATAATATTTTGCCATATCCTCATGTACCTGAACCTCCACAGGAACTCTACCAGCGTGGTAATCGTCCATTTTATCCGGATCTACAAAAGCCATCATCACCAGATCCATCTCCGGATTTGACGCCAAAGATTGCCTGATGAGCCCTTCTAAAGCCCTCCGTTGTATTTTTTCAGAAGTTTCATTGACTCTGTCGTTCACTGCAGATTCCACAAATAGCAGATCTACCTTTCCTTTGTCCAGCACATCCTTCTTTAACCGGAAGGCATGAGGCAAACTTCCCAAAGAGGGAATTCCCGCATTTAGAAAACTAAACTTGACCTTTGGATATTGTTTTTCAAGCGTGGCCATCACCAATTCCCGCCAACCTTTCATATCAGTAATAGATCCACCAAGAAATGCCACTTTAACCGGCTTCTGATGTTTGATTAGAAAAAATGAATTGTTCAGTTCTCCATAGTTACTGATATAAGCCTTACTATTCAGTTGGGCATTCGCCCCTATCCAGGAGAGGCTGGCAAACCATAAAAATATATATTTCTTCATGAATATTAAATTGTGCAAGTATTTAATCCAGTGCACCGGTTTTCATGTTTCCACCGTCCATCGCTCTCGCTTTGATCTTCCCGTTCACTTCCACTTTTATTACAGACGCAATGGAATCAGGTGCCTGTTGAGGCAGATATACCGTATTTCCTTGTGTCTTTAACGCCGATTTACCAGCCAGCAGCACCGCGGAACGCACTTTATTTTCCAGTCCGGGAATTTCAAGTTTACCGTCTTTTGGCCAGTTGAATACAGTAAGATATAATGTTGTACCCTTATCCGTCTCTTTACTGGTGATCCTACCCCAGCTTACTTCCTCAAGAGGATCTGCTTTGGTGGCATAAATAGCCTCTCCGTTTACTTTCATCCATTTTCCAATCTCGCGCAGCCTGTCTACACTTTCCTGCGGAAAAGTTCCATCTGGCTTAGGCCCAACATTGAGCAGGTAGTTACCACCTTTAGAGGCAATATCCACAAGGTTTCTGATCAATGTTTCTGAACTTTTCCAATTCGTATCCTTGGTCCTGTAGCCCCAGGTGCCGTTCATCGTCATACAAGTTTCCCAGTCTTTCCCGTCCAGCTCTTTTCTTGTTGGAATTTTTTGCTCCGGCGTCTTGGTATCACCAGGAAAATTCGGCCTTTTCAAACGGTCATTGGTAATGATATTCGGTTGCAGTTTCAGTACATCATTTAACTTCTGCGCTGCCTCATCCGTCATATTCGTTGGCGTATCCCACCA
>NZ_DATMRL010000434.1:0-5414 GCF_035566355.1 Pedobacter sp. | reverse complement strand
ACTGTTGCACCTTCTTCAGCGAGTCTTTTGCTAATGGCTGCACCCATTCCACGGCCACCGCCAGTGATGAATGCTATTTTGTTTTCTAAACGGTTCATAATGTTTATGTATTAATTCTGATCAAAAGTAGAGGCTTATACTTACATTTGCAGGTATGCATTAAATTGTCAGGTACTAACAAAAAGGTAAGAAATGAGAAAGGAATCTTCTACGAATGCTATTAATGAAAAACAGATCAACGACAGTTGTGGCATGGCTTATTCTTTGTCGGTATTGGGGGGTAGATGGAAGCCAGCGATACTTTGTCGGTTAGTTCATCAGACTATGCGATATAGTGATCTGAAAAACTCTATAGAACAGATCTCAGAAAGAATGCTGGTTTCTCAGTTGCGGGAACTGGAGGCTGATCAGGTTGTGAAAAGGACAGTGTATCCTGTGGTTCCGCCACGGGTAGAGTATGAACTCACTGAACTTGGGTTGAGTATGAAGCCTATGCTAAAAGCGATGTCCGATTGGGGGAATATGCATAGGAGCAAGGTTAATCCTGATGCTGAGGTTGTGATTTCAGAGTTTTAATGAGGTTGAGGGCCTAAGTTACGGAACATATTGAGCATCCATCCTGGAATGCATCCTTCTCCTGATAAATTACCTTTTGAAACTGCTGGCTTGACTGGAACGGCAATTGAAGTGCAGGTCTTTTTCACCTGACAATTTTGAGGTGCAGCCGTGTGGAGCGTGATGAATAAGACCGGGATGAATAAAATTGCTTTCATGTGATTTCTAATTGTTATCACCCCTAAGTCTATAGTCGTGCCAAAAAAAGAAAAACTCATCTGTTGCTACAGAAAGGCGGTTTTTGGACTATAGTTGTTCGTATTCGAACAGTCATTATGTTCGTTAATGAATAGGGTATTTATTCTGCTTTTTCCGGTAGTGGGTTGAACCTTCTTTCTCCCACTTGTTGTCGCCACATGGCATAATATAGCCCCTTTTGAACCAGAAGTTCATCATGAGAGCCAGTTTCTGCTATTTTTCCTTTTTCCAGCACATAGATGATGTCGGCATGCATGACAGTAGATAACCGGTGTGCTATTAGAATGGTCATTTGCTCGCGGCTTGCTGAAATCTCACGAATGGTGGTGGTAATGTCTTCTTCTGTTAGAGAATCCAGTGCAGACGTAGCTTCGTCAAAAATCAATAACCTGGGCTGGCGTAGTAGAGCACGGGCGATGGAGATTCTTTGTTTCTCTCCTCCGGAAAGTTTCATGCCATTTTCTCCAAGCATCGTATTTACGCCATGTGAAGCTTTTGCGATTAATCCGGAAGCAGAAGCTTTCCGGAGTGCTTCGCTGATTTCTTCATCAGTTGCAGAAGGTTTAACAAAAAGCATGTTTTCTTTAATGCTTCCTGCATACAGTTGAGTGTCCTGCGTAACAAAACCAATTTGTCTTCTTAAAGGGTTGTAACGCAGGTCTGTAGAATAAACATCATTAAAGAAAATCTTGCCTTCTACTGGTGTATACAAACCAACAAGTAATTTAACCAGGGTCGATTTACCTGACCCTGAAGGCCCGACAAAGGCAATAGTTTGTCCTGTCTTAACAGCAAAGGAGATGTTGTCTATGGCATTGTAGTCGGCTGTTTTATGACGGAAGACGACATCCTCAAAGCTCAGGTTTTCCAGCGGACCAATGGCTATTGGGTTTTCTGGCCGCCGCTCTGTAGGTTTATTCATGAGTTTGTCGAAATTACGGATCGAGGCATCTACTTCCCTGTATTGAAGAATCATATTTCCCAGGTCTTGTAGCGGCCCAAAAATAGCTATGGAAATAAACTGCATGGCAATTAATTCTCCTGTACTAAGTACTTTCCGGAAAATGAGCCAAAGAAGGATAAATAAGATGGATTGTTTGAGGATGTTTAGGGTAGCTCCCTGTAAAAAAGAAAGCAGGCTTACTTTCTTTGCCTTAAACATCTCCAGTTTGAATATTTTTAGGGTCTGTTCATTTAAACGCCTGATTTCCGGAAAAGTTAATCCGAGGCTTTTAACCAATTCTATATTGCGCAGACTTTCAGTGATGACACCGGCTTGTGCATCCGTTTGCCGGTTGATCTGACGCTGAACGGTCTTGATTTTTCGGGATAACAATCCTGTAAGAGAACCAAGTACCACTACACCAATAAAGAAGACTGGAATGAGCATCCAGTTTTTACTGATACTGTACCAAAGTAGAAAACCTGTGCCCACCAGGGAGGAAAAAAGTACATTGATAAAGGAGTTAACAAAACGTTCGGCATCTGTTTTTACTTTTTGCAATACGGATAATGTGGTGCCGCTTCTGTTCTCCTCAAACTCCTGAAAAGAGAGCCTAAGCGTCTGTTTAAGACCATCGTTGAAAATATGCATGCCGAATTGTGCAACGGTTTTTCTGGTGAGGAATTCCTGGCAAGATTTAAAAAATTTTGAAAGCAGGGCGATCAGGACAGCAATACCCAGCCAGTAGACTACATTTTGAATAAGTTCTTTTTCGGAAAGACCATTAGGGTTACTGGCATAATTGTCTACAATTTTTCCAAAGATTAAAGGATCGATGAGGCTGAGCAGTTGGGCTGCTCCGGCTAAGAGAAGAGAGAAGAAAATAAGTTTTTTATGAGGTTTCAGGTATTTCCAAAGTGTTTTCATCGTCCCGGGGATTATAGCGTAGCTGAGTTTATAACAAAAATCAATCCCTTTAGGTGGTCGAAGATGAAGTATGGGCAAATAGAGACCAGATGCATAGAAAACTCATACTCTGTTCGCAAATACCGGGGGCTTTGGCGACCGAGGTTTGAACATGGCGTGCACACGATATGCAGTAGGTATAGTCCCGTTATAGTGGAGATTAAGTATTTGTAATTAAATGCGGGGATTTAGCTGTTGTATAAAAAGAAAAAGGACCGAAGTCTAGCGACTCGGCCCCTTTTCATTAAATTAACGCTCTCGGGTATAAAGGTAGAAAAGTTTTTTTAATACGTGCAATTTTTTTTTATTTTTTTTGGAATAAAAACATGTAATTTACTTAATGCCAGTTTAGCGCCTTTTTTATGAAAAACATCTTTTATTTAGTGTTATTACTTTTCTTTACTCATTTTCCGATACTTACAAAAGCACAGCTATTTGCTCCTAAAAAGACATTTTCAAGAGCAGATAGTTTAAAAGGAAGATTAACCGCTATAAGAAGTTGTTATGATGTTAATTTTTACCATCTGGATGTGAAATTTGATATTCAGAAGCGGTTTATTACAGGTAGTAACCTTTTTCAATTTACAGCCACACAGGATTTTATTAAATTGCAGTTTGATCTGTTTGCCAATTTGGATATTGATAAGATCATGTATCATGGTCGGGAGCTAACCTATGTCCGTGAGGCTAATGCCGTATTTGTTTCTTTTCCACAGAAGATTAATAAAGATAGCAAAGATGAATTTACGGTGTTTTATTCTGGTTATCCGAAGGTTGCAAAAAAAGCACCGATGGAAAGTGGGGTTGTATTTGCTAAAGATTCTTTGGGCTATCCATTAGTAGCTACTGCATGTGAAAGTCAGGGCGCTAGTATTTGGTGGCCAAATAAAGATCACCTTTCCGATGAACCTGATAGTATGCTTATTAGTGTGCGGGTACCTAAAGAATTAAAGGAAGTATCTAATGGACGTTTAAGAAAGGTTACTGAGCTTAAAGATGGATATAAGAAGTTTGATTGGTTTGTGGGTAATACAATTAATAATTACAATGTAGCAGTAAATATTGGAAACTATGCTCATTATGGCGATAGTTATGATGGGGAAAAGGGGAGACTTACGCTGGATTACTGGGTTTTGCCTTATAACCTGCATAGGGCTAAATTGGATTTTGGAAAGAATGTAAAACCTTTATTAAAAGCGTACGAACATTGGTTTGGTCCATACCCTTTTTATGAAGATGGGTATAAATTGGTGGAGACACCATATCCTGCCATGGAACACCAGAGTGCGATTAGTTATGGAGGGTATATGAAAAATGGACCAAAAAATGAATTGGTAGGCGTAAAGGGAGGTGTTAAATGGGATTTCGTAATTGTTCATGAAAGTTCACATGAGTGGTTTGGAAATAATATTACGGCTACGGATCTGGCTGATTTATGGATTCATGAAGCATTTGGGAATTATGCTGAGTCTTTGTTTATTGAGGAAATGCATGGGAAAAAGGCTGCTCTGGATTATATTCAAGCCAATCGTGCCGGGGTATCAAATGACAGGCCTGTTGTTGGGCCCTATGATGTGAATCAAATGGGATCTGGCGATGTGTATGCGAAGGGAGCAGTCTTACTCAACTCGCTAAGAACGATCATTAATGATGACGAGAAATGGCGTGGTATTTTAAGAGGGTTGAATAAGAAGTTTTATCATCAAACGGTGACTTATAGTCAGGTAGTCGACTACGTCAGCATTCAATCCGGTAAAGATCTGGTGCCGGTATTTGATCAGTACTTACACTATAAAAGTCTTCCGGTTCTGGAAATTACCAATAAGAGTGGTCAATTGGCTTGTCGCTGGATTGCCGAAGCTCAAGGTTTCAATATGCCTGTTCGGGTTAAGGTACCGGGTGGAGAATATCAGTTTATCTATCCTTTGGATAGATTCTCTCCTATAAATATTGATGGGGCTTCGCTTGAAGCCATAGAAGTGGATACTTCTAATTTCTATTTAGGAATTCTAAAGTCAATTTAACAGGTCAATTTCTAATTGGATATAATTATATTCTATTTTAAAGTAACTAAGAAATTAAAAATAAAATTTGCGTAGTTAAATGACTACGTTTATATTTGTAGTCAAATAGCTACATAATGAATTTAAGAAGAGATGTATTTCAGGCGATAGCAGATCCGACAAGAAGGGCTATACTTCTGCTGGTTGCTTCGCAGTCTTTAACTGCGGGGGCAATAGCTGCAAATTTCGATACCGCAAGGCCAACAGTCTCAAAGCATTTGCAAATACTTACGGAGTGCGAATTGCTTAAACAAGAACAAAATGGCAGAGAGATTCACTATCACATCAACGCAAAAAAAATGAGAGAGGTTGCTGATTTTATTGAGCCATTCCGGCAAATGTGGGAAGATAGATTTAACACATTAGAAAGTATAATGAAAGAATATAAAAGCAAATAGCATGGAAAAAAAAACAAAAATTAATGCTGAAGAAGGCAGACAAGATTTGATGATTACCAGGGAATTTGATTTGCCACTGGAATTGCTGTTTAAAGCTTATGAAGAGTCAGATATCGTTGAGCAATGGATGGGAACGAAAGTGTTGAAACTTGAAAACAAAAAACATGGAAGTTACCAGTTTGAAACCAGTGATAACAAGGGGAATGTTGTATTTCGGGCAAATGGTGTTAT
>NZ_DATMRL010000433.1:0-12811 GCF_035566355.1 Pedobacter sp. | reverse complement strand
CCAGTTCTCCTCCAGGGATAGGTTCGTAATAGTACTTTTTGTCAAAAAAGTAATTGCGTTCATAGATCTCCGGTTCATTCAGAAAAATATACTTACCCTCATTAAAAACATAGTAAGGCATCAATCCTCTGAACTTGGTGTTGTCGAGAACTATATCCGCTGTTCTCCAGCGTTTTAAATCCCACCAGTAATGATTCTCAAAAGCTAACTCTTTGTTTCTTTCCAGACGCACATCATTAATCGAAACACTACCAGCAAGTGTTGCACCAGCTCTGGTGCGGAGCAGGTTGATGCAAGTGGTCGCATCTGCTGTATTGCCCAGCTCTGCTGCCGCTTCTGCTCTGTTGAGGAGCACTTCAGCATAACGCAATTCGATCCAGCTTTGGGTACTTTGAAATAGACCACATTGATTTTGCGGACGGTTATAGTCAATATATTTCCGTACATAAAAACCGGTTCTGGTTGTCTTATCAGGGCTGCCATTAGGTTTGATCCCTGTAATGCCTGAGATTCTTTTGCCTTCATACAAGGTGTTTTCATCTGCAGAAACTTTTCTGTTTGTTCGTTGGTCGGCGGGTTTGGCAACTTCTGCAGCTGCGGTTCCTGTAAAGGAGGTATAAAGCCCTCTTTGGGTATCAAACTGGTAACCTCTTAAGCTGGCACCGGGAAAATAGACCGTGGCCAGTAACCTAGGTTCCAGACCGGTCATAAGGTCTTCTATTTTGTCAAAACGGCGTGGCGTACCATCGGCATTGGTGATGGGGAGAGTGGTGAATTTCTGCACGAAATCCAGGGTTGGGTAAGATCGGCTATCTCCATCAGCAGTCATATAACGTGGAGAAAATGTTGCATCCCAACTGTGTGCAGTATTGCTGGCGATAGAATAATCCCTAACCAGGATATTTTCCGGGCTTGTTTGATCTAGGAAAGCATCAGCGTAGTTTTTTACTTTATCTGCATCTTTTTGGTAGAGCGAATAGTGTCCTTCCACGAGTTTAGCTGCATCCCATGCTTTAGTAAAAAAGCCATTGGCTGCGGTTGCAGGAATGCCCACAAAACCTTGTGTCCTGGCTTCTCCAGCTACAAAATTTACAGAGCCATATTTTGCTATAGAACCTGCATATAGCATCGCCCTTGATTTCAAAGCTGCTGCTGCATATTTATTAGCCCTTCCTCTTGGACTGGTAACTGGCATCAGTTCAAAAGCTTTATCCAGGTCTTCTCCAATAAAGGTCCATACATCTTGTTCTTTATCGCGGTGTACCTGGAGTTCTTCGATTGTTTGCTCCGGGTAGTTTTGTACGGTTTTTATAATGGGTACCCCGCCATAGCGTTTGGCCATAGCAAAATAAAAATAAGCTCTGCAGAAATAAGCTTCACCTGTTAATTCTTTAATACGGGTATCCGTAAAATTGGCTGAATTTTTAGGTAATTCCTGCATAAGGTTGTTTACAGCGCGTATTTCTGCATATGGCCAGTAGCCAAATCCGCCACCAATGTCCATGCCTCCATATGGTCCTACTGATTCGCCGGTAACGGCAGAAGAATGCCAGAAGTGCTCCCATTCATGGTGCAGATTAAACCCTGACTGACCGTCACGTCCTCCAGGCCGATACGTAAAATCTTCAATCGGTAATTTCCTGTAGATGTCTGCCATATAAGCATCTATACCCCCTTCTCCACCAAATATGACGTCGGATGTAAGAATGCTTTTTGGTTTGATGTCCAATTTATGGCAGGAAAATAACATTCCTGCGATAAGAATGGCTATGATGAGTTGATATCTTTTCATGATCTGGAATTTTAAAAGGTAATGTTAGCACCCAGGTTAAAAGTTCTGTTCAGCGGATACTTATAGCCACCTAAGGATTGGTTGAAGCCTGCATCTGGAATTTGACCGGGATGTTCTGGGTCGCTGTTTTTAAGTTTTGTCAGGGTTAAAAGATTGTAGGCATTGGCATAGATCCTTAACTTTTTTACCCCAATGCGTTTCAATTTTTCGAAGGGGAAGGAATAGCCGAGCTCGAGGGTTTTTAGTCTGATATAGCTGGCATCCTGAACGGCCTTGGTACCCTCTGCTACAGGCGAGCCCATTGCCGGATATTTGCCAGGAATCCACTGGGTGTTCGGATTAAACACATTGTCTGATGGGTTTGCGGTATGCCAGCTGTCCAGAAATTGTGATAAAGAACTTCTGTCGTACATAAGCGGTTGTGCAAATTGCTCGGTATATTCCACATAGAAACTGGTAGATCCTGCAAAGAGTGCATTCAGATCAAAGCCCTTCCATGTTAAACCGACATTTATCCCATAATTGATCAAAGGGATATCTTTCGTAGCGATCGGCTTTTCGTCTTTTTCGTTGATTACACCATCCTCATTCCAGTCCTGGTAGTAATAGTCGCCAGGAACCGTATTGTTGTTGCCACCTCCCGCATTTACAGGATGGTTATAGATCTGATCATAGCTTGAAAACTGCCCGCCATAAGTTTTGCCCCACCAAAGGTTGTTGTAGCGGTTGGTTTTGCCATTTCTCCACTGGAGGTATTCATTTCCGGCTTTTGTTTCAATTACAAATCGGTTCATGGTGCGTGTGGTAGAAATATTACCACCTATATTATAGCCAAACTCACCAGTTTTGCCGCGGTAATTTAATGAGAGTTCAATACCTTCTGTTCTGTCTGTATTCAGATTTTCTTCAGGCAGGTCAATACCTACGGTACCTGGTACGGCCACATCTCTTTTGGCCAGTAAACCATTTCTATCCCGTCTGAACACATCAAAAGACCCCTCCAGTTTACCTTTCCACAGACTGAAATCCAATCCGATGTTTTTCATACTGGTGGTATACCAGGTCAAGTCGTTGTTTACTGCTGGTCTTGGTGCAGCACCACTAATGAATTGTCCATTAAAAATATAGCCATAGATACTTTGGTCGTTTGGATTGATTGTCGGATAATTGTAGCCCGGAATATATTGAAACTGTGTATCCGTATCATATCCTGCCTTACCGTAAGATACTCTAAGCTTTAAATTAGATAAGATATCAGGTGATATGAAGTTTTTAAAGAAACCTTCTTCGGTAATCCGCCATCCAACAGATGCTGCAGGGAAGAAGCCCCACTGACTTTTACCTGGCTTGAATTTGTTAGATCCGTCCTGACGGAAACTAAATTCAGCAAGATATTTTCCTTTATAATCGTAGTTTACACGACCTACATAAGCCCGGTATACCACTTCATTGATATTGCCGGTATTCATGCTGCCAATCTGATCACCGGCTTCTCCACCAAATAAGTAGTTGATGGGTAGGTTGACATTCCTTTGGGCGAAAAAGTTATCCCCTTTAGAGAAACTTTCTTCAAAAAGGAGCAATCCGGATACGTTATGGTCTTTGTTAAAAGTATGGGCATAATTTAAGGAGAGCTGGCTGAGTGTAGACATGTTATTGCCATAATAGCGCATTAAAGTAGTTGGCGACTTTACGAGCGAAGCAACATAGGTATCGGTTACTGCATTATAGGTATATAACTTATATTCTTTCTTTTGCTCTGTATTGTCATCTACACTATATCCATAATTGAACATCCCTTTAGCTTTTAAGCCTTCAAGGCCAGGAATGTCGTATTCCAAACTTAGCTGCCCCTGAAAGTTCTTTTGTGTTTGCTTTTTGTAACCTACTTTAGAGGCATCTGAGATAACGGCAGGATTGGCATTCTCAGACATTACACTTGGATATTCAGGATTATCGTTAGCAA
Organism: Pedobacter sp.; assembly: GCF_035566355.1. GTDB lineage: Bacteria > Bacteroidota > Bacteroidia > Sphingobacteriales > Sphingobacteriaceae > Pedobacter. Next base: position 9,053 of record NZ_DATMRL010000433.1, on the reverse strand, counting down.
AGATTCTATTGATTGGAATCTGGTTCCATGTGTATTTAAATATGGTCCATAAATCCTGGTAAGGTTGGTTCTTTTCATCTGTATATCCGGAGGCCAGAATTTGTGCCCTTAGCCTTTTGGAAATATTAATATTTACATTGGACCGGAAATTATAGCGGTGATAGTCCAAAGAGTTGGTTTTAAAAATACCGTCTTGTTTCATATAACCTAGGTTAAAGAAATAAGTGATCTTTTCTGTACCACCATTCACATTTAAATTGTGCTGGATTTGCGGAGATGTTTTCTTGAAGACAAGTCCAATCCAGTCTGCTCCTTTGGATGTTCCGTCAAGCCAGGGTTTCATATCGGCATAGGTATATGTTGGTTCGGAGTTGCTTACAAAATTATTGGCAAAGGGACGTTTGGTTTTTTCATTGGTCAACATCATGAAATCTACTGGTCCAACGCCTTCGGGCATTCCTAAAAACTGTTGCCAACCTTGATTTACGGAATAATTAATATCGAATTTTCCATTTTTATCTCCCTTTTTTGTGGTCACCAATATTACACCATTTGCAGCCCTAACCCCATAAATTGAAGCTGCACCATCTTTCAATACAGAGATGCTTTCAATTTCATTAGGATCCATTCTTTCAATACCGCCTCTGGGTACTCCGTCAATTACGATGAGCGGGTTTCCCAATCCGCGAATGTCAAATTGATTTTCAAAAGAGCCCGGTTCTGCTGTTTTTTGTAACACACGTAACCCTGGGATCTTACCTGTAAGCATGTTTACCACATTTTCATTTTTAGTGACCGTAATTTCTTCACTTTTCAATGTCGATACCGCGCCAGTAACTGTTACCTTTTTCTGGGTGCCATAGCCTACAACTACTAATTCGTCAAGGTTTTTGTTGTCTTCTTGCAGTGTAATTTGAAAATCTTTTTTGTTTTTGATCTGTATTTCCTGAGGTATATAGCCTACATAAGAAATCTGGAGAGAGGATTCTGTACTGGGTGCAATGATAGAAAACTTTCCTTGTTGATCTGTAACAGCAACGATGGAGGTGCCCTTTATTTTGACACTAACCCCTGGAAGACCGGCGCCCGCAGCCGCATCAATTATCTTTCCACTGATGGTCACCGATTGCTGGGCCAACAAAACAAGTGGAAAAAGAAAAAATAGGGCAAATAGGTATTTAATTTTTTTCATACTGTTTAATTATTTTGGTTTAATTCTTTTTTTATGATTACCCAAATAGGGTACTGGAAAGGCTAGATGCCTGATAAGCCGCTAGGGGGAGTTCGATTTGTTGTTCGTCATGTCTATATTTGGTTTGGTTTATATTCTGCTGCAGTTAAGTTGCAGGCTTTGTTTTTTATTCTGTTAAATTAAATTTTGAAATAACTAATAAAACTTCATTAAAGAGGATGTAGTAATTTTTAAATACAAGGCAATCGATTGCCTATTTTTGATAAAAAAAACCAGCTTCTACTATATTACTAGCTACTGGTCGATCTCTTTGCATGGTTTAATAGTTACTTCTTATTGTAATCTGGGATAAACTTATTATCTGCCTATTAATAAATACTTAATATTGAATTAACGGCAGAATTAATTGCTCAATTAATATTCAACCCATGGAAATAAATAGGTCTGAAGACTGTAGATAACTGCTTTATAAGCTTATCTCGTTTAATTTTAATATGATTTGCTATGAACAGAAAATATATTAAAAGTTACATATTCTATTATCTTTGGAGTTCCTGAGACCAAATGTTTTTCTTCAAACGACTATGAAATTAAAGTTTTATGCAGCTTGTTTTTTGTTTCTACAGTTTGCTTCCATGCCTGGATACTGCCAATCTTATGGATTAGGTTTTGCAGGTCATGAAGTGGTGCAGGATAAAAGAACGAGTTTGGACCTTAGTCCAGAGCAGCCTATTTGCCTTGATCATAGTTTTGAACTGTCGTTTGATCTTTCTTTTATGCCAGGCTATGCAGATTATTTTGGTTATGTTTTCCGCCTGATTGATAACAACGAACGCAATATCGACCTGGTGTATGATATGCGGTTTCTGGAGAACAAACACTTTAAACTGATTATTGGCGACAAAGTGTCTGATATTGCTTTTGACGTTGACATTAATAAACTGTACAAAAACTGGTACAATTTAAAATTTCAGTTTGATATGGAACGTCAGCAGCTTATCCTGCTGGCAGATGGCAGAACTTACCGGCAAAAATTGAATTTGAAGAAAAATTGTTACAGGATTCTTTTTGGGGCAAATAACTACAAGTATTTCAAAATAAAAGATGTACCTCCAATGAAAGTCAGGGAGGTTAAGATTAGTGAAGACCAACATTTGAGTTATTACTGGCCGCTGGATGAGAAATCAGGGAACAAAGCCCTGGAAAGGATCAAGACTAAGGACGCGAGTGTTTTTAATCCAATCTGGATCAAAAAATTACATTATGACTGGGAAATGGTGAAGGATTTTGCGGTAAAGGGGCCAGCAAGTGTCGCTTTTAATCCTCATAAAGAGGAACTGTACGTGGTTGCTGAAGACTCGCTGGTCAGTTATAATCTAATTTCCCACCAATCCACTTATCATCCATATAATTCTGGAAAACAGGGGCTGCTTCCTGGAAACCAATCTATTTTTGATGGCAGTACGGGGCAGTTGTTCAATTTTTATATGGACCAGAAATTGGTTGCTAATTTTAACTTTAGCAGTGGAAAATGGGACAAGAAATATATAAATCCTGATGTTATCACATTGTTCTGGCATCCCAATAAGTTTTATTCAGCCCTAGACAGTTCAATTTATATGATTGGTGGATATGGACAGTATCACTATAGTCATAGTGTAAACCGTTATTATTTTCCAGACAAGAGATGGTCTGTTGTTCAGACTAAAGGAAATTTTACCCCACGTTATTTATCCGCACTTGGTACAGTAAAAGGTGGTGCCTATATCCTTGGAGGATACGGCAGCGCAACGGGTGAACAGATCTTAAATCCCAAAAACATTTACGATCTTAATTTTTACGATGTTAAGCAGGGAACTTTCAGGAAGATTTTTGAAATCAAACCTAAAAGCGAAGATTTTGCTTTTGCAAACTCTATGGTTGTCGATGAAAAAAGCAACAACTATTACGCGCTCACCTTTCCAAATGATAAATATAATTCCTATCTGCAATTAATAGAGGGGTCTTTAAATACACCTTTTTATAAGTTGGTGGGTAATCGGATACCTTATGCTTTTCATGACATCAATTCTTTTGCAGATTTATTTTACTGTCCCGCAAGTCAAAAATACGTTGCTGTAACATTGTTTCGGGACGAAAAAAGTAACCAGACCACTGTTAAGATTTACACACTATATGGGCCGCCGGAGGCCTTTTCCAATATTTCAGCAGAGGGTGGGGATACCTTTAAAGCGGGTAAATACTTATTGCTTGTATCGGTAATACTTATTGGTGTCTTCTTTTTTTACCGGCAAAACAGGCGCCGTTCCGGAGTGTCCAAAACTGGATCTGTTGTTTCGGTATTTCCAGCCGAAATTCCATTAATAACGGATAGAGCAACTGAGCCTGAAACGGAACAACCGAAGCCGACAATAAAAAACACCATTTTTCTGTTTGGAGATATGCAGTTGTTTGATAAAGATGGAGAAGATATTACCAAATCTCTTTCTCCTTTAATACGAGAGCTTTTTCTGGTCGTATTGCTGTATACTATAAAATGGGGAAGGGGGATCAGCTCTGAGAAATTAACAGAAATATTGTGGTTTGATAAACCTGCAGAGAGTGCCAGAAACAACAGATCTGTGAATATTGCCAAACTAAAGATTATTCTTGAAAGGATAGAGGGCTGTCAGATTTCAAAAACAACTGGGTACTGGAAAATTGATTTTGAGCCTAAGCAAGTTAAAATTGATTACAGTCAATATTTGGATATTGTAAACAGTAAGCGGGAAATTGACAAAGCCAGGCTTAATGAGCTTACGAATCTGATCCATCGTGGCGGCTTTTTGTCTAATGTAGAATATGACTGGCTGGATGGTTTTAAGTCTGAGATTTCTAATGAGATCATAGATACCTATCTTCATTATGCAGCCAGTATTAAAATTGCAGATGATCCGGAATTTTTGATAAGTCTGTCTAATTATATAGCCTATTTCGATCCAGTGAACGAGGAAGCCATGATGATCAATTGTAAGGCGCTGGTGCACTTAGGGAAACATTCTTTAGCAAAATCGAAGTTTGAAACATTTAGCAAAGCCTATAAAGCCATTTATGGAGAAGATTTTAAACAAAGTTTTCAGGAAATACTAGAATAGCAGCTTTAGTTTTTTGCAGAAACTGAGTTTAATAATATCGATTAATCATTTATTAGGCTTTTATTAATAGGTGGATCTAACTTGGACTAAAATCAAGAAATTAAAACACTGTATGCTTAATATGTTAACTAAAGTTATGGTGCCAAAACTAAAACTGGTTTTGTGCATTCCCCTACTATGGATACAAACAGTTACCAATGCCCAAACTAAATCTTATGAAGGTACCGGTAACCTGAAATATGTAGACCCCTTGATTGGTAATGTTGGTCATTTATTAGAACCAACCCGTCCTACGGTTCAATTGCCTAATCAAATGATCCGAATGTTTCCTCAAAGAAAGGATTACAAAGATGATCAGATTTCCAGCTTTCCTTTAAATGTTGTTTCGCATCGTTTGGGACAAGTATTTGCACTCAGTCCATCCATACAAGACCCACAGGTTTCAAACTGGAAAAAGAACATGACCTATGATTATGATCTGGAAATTAATCGTCCATGGTATTATAGCACTTACCTTGTCGATGACGAGGTGAAAGTAGAATTTACGCCAGGGAAAAAAACCGGGTATTTCAAATTTGAATTTCCCTCAAAAAGCCATAAATCATTGCTTTTTGGAAACTACAATGACGGACAAAATGAATTTAACTTTATCTCGGCAAGGGAATTAACTGCTGTTGAAATTTATCACGGGAATATTAAGGTATATCTCTATGGTATTTTTAGCGAAGATGGTGTAACGGGTACTGTGCAAAATGGAGGTTTATCCAGTGTATCCAAGGTGGCAGGAAAAGATGCAAAGGCCTACATTAGTTTTCCCAAAAACTCCAGCGGTAAAATTGAATTTAAATATGCGATCTCCTACATTAGTACAGCACAGGCTAAGAAGAACTACGATAAGGAATTAAAACAGAGAGATTTTAATGCACAATATGCTGTTGCTGAAGAGGCATGGGCAAAAGTAATCAATCAGATCCATTCGACCGGAGGAACTGAAGCACAAAAAAGATCGTTTTACACCGCCTTGTACAGATGTTATGAGCGAATGGTGGACATCTCTGAAGATGGACAGTATTTTAGTGGTTTTGACAATAAAATACACCAAAGTAACCGCCCATTTTATGTTGATGATTGGGCCTGGGATACTTATTTGGCCCATCATCCGCTTCGTGTAATTTTAAATCCTGCCCAGGAAGAGGACATGTTAAATTCCTATGTGAACATGTATGAACAGAGTGGTTGGATGCCTACTTTTCCGGTACTTTTCGGTGATCACGCTTGTATGAATGGTTTTCATTCTACAATTAGTTTCCTGGATGCGCACCGTAAAGGATTAAAAAACTTTGATTTAAACAAAGCATATGAAGGGCTGGCCAAAAATGCGAATGAGGCAACCATGCTTCCCTGGAGAAATGGACCTAAGACGGAGTTGGATGATATTTATCACAGTAAAGGATTCTTCCCAGCTTTAGCGATTGGAGAAAGTGAATATGTACCCGCAGTAGATAAATTTGAAAAACGCCAGGCAGTTGCAGTGACTCTGGGGAACAGTTATGACGATTGGGCATTGGGACAATTGGCTAAAGACATGGGAAAGAAAGAGGATTTTGCGAAGTTCAACGCCAGGGGACAGAATTATAGAAACTTATGGAACCCGGAGAACCAGATGTTCATGCCTAAAGATAAAAACGGCAACTGGGTTAAAATAGATCCTAAGTTTGATGGGGGAATGGGGGGAAGAGAATATTATGACGAAAATAATGGTTGGACTTATCTATGGCAAGTACAACAGGATGTAAATGGATTAATAGGTTTACTGGGTGGTAAAACTGGTTTTGAAAATAAACTGGATCAGTTGTTCAGAGAGCCACTTGGGCGTAGTCAATATGAGTTTCAGGCCAGATTTCCTGACGTAACCGGGATTGTAGGCCAGTTTTCTATGGGTAATGAACCTAGTTTCCACATTCCATACTTATACAATTTCACAGATTCGCCATGGAAAACTCAGAAGAGAATCCGCTTTCTGCTGGATACCTGGTTTAAGGACAATGTATTTGGTATTCCAGGTGATGAAGATGGTGGAGGGATGACCGCTTTTGTCGTGTTTTCGTCGATAGGTTTCTATCCACTCACTCCTGGACTTCCGGTTTATACCATTGGCAGTCCCGTATTTGAAAATGTAACCATTGATTTGCCTAACGGGAAGACCTTTCAAATGATAGCAAACAATTGTTCCGTAATCAATAAATATATACAAAGCGCAAAATTTGATGGTCAAGTATTGACCAGGCCATGGTTTACGCATAATCAGTTAATTTCAGGAGGAAAGCTGGAGTTAGAAATGGGCCCCAAACCAAATAAAAAATGGGGAGTTGAATAAATAAATTAAGGCCAATCAATAAACGGATTGGCCTTAATTTTACAGGCCTATTGAATAGACATATCTATCACGTCTTTCTTTCGTTCGGCAGGAGTGACAATAAGATCTGTTAGTTTGCCCTTTACAATCTTACCCTGAACTGTGGTTTTAAATGGTGCATTTAATTTAAAGTCAGCATTCCACTCTTTAGGCCATGCGGGCAGCAGCATGATTTTTTCGCCTTCACATTGCATTAACATCAGCTGTAGTGCATTTTCTGCATTTCCTCCATTATCCTGATCAGGTTGGTAATCATTTTCTGCAGACCAGAAAGCAGGGAATTTCAACTCCGGATCCTTTAGATTGAAGGCAAACTGAGTATATTCTTTGGCTACATTGGTTATGCCCAACAGAGCAGCCTGTATGGGATCTTGCGTCCAGCAACCTTTGAATCTTTCTTTACGAGCATTAAATGTTGATATGGCCAATTTGAGGTTTGGTTTGCCAAGGCCATAGATGCGAAAGGGGTAGATGGAGTATAATTCCGGATTTTCACGATTTCTTGGTTTGGCCGTTTGTTGCCCGGAATATGGAAGAAGGACGCTATCTCCAGATTTAGTGTCAATGCCAACTGGAAGTACAGGTAACTCTTGCAGCAATCTTTTCCACTGTACTTTTATGGAGGGTTCAGCAATGTGATCCGGAAGATCAATTAATCGCTGAAGTAATGCATGTAAACCTGCAATGTCTGGTGCAGGATTGTATACTTTCCAGAATTGTTCTATAGAATTAACCGGATCCAATAGTAATTTTCCGTTTTCATCTCTTTTAAAATGCTGATCGAAGAAAGTGATACCCGCTTCTGCTACCGGAAGTAGCTTTTTCTTGGCAAATTCTTGATCTTCAGTATATTTGTAATAATCCAGCATCATCATACTCAATTCAAGGACGGGCGTAAAATAATGCCCTGTCCAATCCTCTTGTACTTCTGGCCCCCAATAACCCAGGCCTCCCCAAAAAGGAGCTGTTTCTGCAAAATAGGCACCATTATGGTTGTAGTATTTTTTTACCTGAGCCGTATTGGCAGGAATCATCGCTACATACATATCAAAAAATGGCCTCATCACATCAAAATCACCGGCCATCAGCCGGGGCCAGTACATTGCCCGGGTATTTTGAAACCAGTACTGGCCGCCCCATTTTCTGTAATCAGCAGTTACAGATTTTATTTCCTGATCAAGTTTTAATTTAGGATGATTTACATTGAAGATTGATCCGTTAAATTTTACGGGATAGCTACCTCGCCCGGCGCAAGCTGTAACAAAACGCTGGAGTACGTAGCCACCTGTAATATCTTGTGCCGCCTGGTCTCCATCTATGTAAATCCAGCTGCGCTTCCAAAACTGGCCCCACCATTGCTGGTGTTTTTTATAGCTCTGAGGTAGGCTGACTTTTTCAAGACGTGAAACCTGATCATTTAACTGTGATAACCAGTTATCGCTGGTGGTTGTAGTCACCGTTAATGGATAGATAGAAATGAGATGAAATTTTGCAGGTTCAGTCGATTTTAAAACTGAAGGCCCACTATTAGTCATTCCAATTCCCTTGATCGCTGCACCAAATGTGCGATTTAATACTTCAGGATCACTATTTTCTCCGTTTCTATGGTACCAGACAATCCGATTGACCTGGTCTTTCATAATGACGTCCGCACTGATGCGTTCATTCTTGGTGATACGCCAGTTGTCGAGTGTGAATTTTGCTGAAACCGGATGATCACTTTTTACTTCAACTCTGACCACGGGGTTATTTGCATCTACCCAGATGCGTATCACGGCTCCTTTTCCTTTTTCCCCTTCTGAAATCTCTATTTCTCCCTCGTGGAGTTTAAGTGTTTGCAGGAAATGTCCACCTGGTTTAAATGGAGAAGGGCTAAGCGAAAGGCGCATACCTCCCAATTTTAGCAGACCGTATAATCCTTTATTGTCTTCACTCCAGGCATCGGTTTTTGCAGTGAAAAAGACAACATCGCCATTAGGTTCTGCCCAGACATTTAGTCCTATATCACCGTTGCCAATGGGCATAGATTCTAATGATGTTGGACCGGGAATATCCCAAGTCACATTGTAGGGTTTTAAAAGTGATTCGATGTTCCTTGGTTCTTTCTGCTGAGCCAGAGCTGAAAATGAAGTGATCAGCATCAGAAAGGAACAGAGCGTAATTTTTGACTGTCGAAAATCATTCATCATTTATTTGTTAGGTTTTTAATTTTTAGTGATCTGCATAAAGGTATTCCTGGGAATTAATAAAGCCTTAATAGCCAATTAACAGTGCTGTAATTTTCTCAGTATAATCCATCCAAATAGCAGGA
>NZ_DATMRL010000432.1:0-4896 GCF_035566355.1 Pedobacter sp. | reverse complement strand
TCATCAGGCATTGATACATTTTCTACCAAAAATTTGGTGATCTTAAGGCCATAGGCCTCAAAATCTTCATTTAGTTTATCCTGGCAAAGCTGGGAAAGATCTTCAAGACTTGCGGCTACTTTATCTATCGGGATATTACCATTGCCAATAGCATTGGTAAACTTAGTAACAATCAGGCTTCTTAGCTGACCATTTATTTCTTCCGTTGTAAATTCCCCTGCAGTTCCTGCAATCTCCTTAATGAATTTACCACCATCTGCTATACGAAATGCAAATGTACCAAAAGCACGCATTTCGATCATCCCAAAACGGGGATCATTTAGGGTAACCGCATTTTTGGTACCCCAGCGCTGGTCCGTAAATTGCCGGGTACTGATGAAAAATACATCAGCCTTGAACGGACTTTCAAACCCATACTTCCAACCTTTCAGCGTAGCCAGAATTGGCATGTTCTGCGTTTGCAGTGTGTACATACCAGGCTGATATACATCAGCAATTGTTCCCTCATTTAGAAATATAGCCTGCTGAGACTCACGTACCGTCAGCTTAGCATTCATTTTTATCTCGTTATCATAGCGTGGAAATTTCCATACCAGCGTATCTCCGCTGTTGTCTTCCCATTGTATAATGTCTATAAATTCATTCCGTAGTTTATCAAAAAATCCCATAGTTGATCTTTGTTGAATAAAAAATATTTATGTAAATATAATAGTTTGAAGGAATTGTGAGCATTCCAGATGATTTTTTAATAGTAGTAAAACCGCTTCTTTGATTTGATGTTTTTTTTAAAAATACAACTTCTGGTTGTTGTGTATAGCCCTTAATCCACAGAACTTTACAAAAGTAAATCTGCAGATTATGGCGATTAAGGAAAGCTTTTCTGATCATTTAAATATACCCTATATGCAAAGTCTTAAGGTGCGCAGCCAGGCTATTTATCTCAGTGTATTGCTTTTCACTCTCCTTGTTTTCGCCGCATTGCCCCTCATAAAGGTACAGGTTAGCGAAGTAAAGGGCCGGATTGTAGAACGTACAGCCTATCAGATGCTCTGTAGCCGTTTGAACAGCTGGTTAGATACGGATATTCCGGGAAGGGGTAAAGGCTTGTGAACGTAAAGGTAAAACAAAGGGACATCACCGACTGCGGCGTCGCATGTCTGGCCAGTGTCGCCGCCCATTATAAACTTAACCTGCCCGTAGCGAAACTCAGGCAATTTGCCGGTACAGATAAAAAAGGAACCAATATACTTGGCATGATTGAAGCCGCCAAAAAGATTGGCTTTGATGCGAAAGGCGTGCGTGGTGATTTCAACGATCTTACTAAAATTCCCAAGCCTGCTATTGCTCATATGATTGTTAAAGAAACCTTACATCATTATGTAGTGGTTTATAAAGTGACCTCAACATATGTGGAAGTCATGGAACCTGGCCAGGGTAAAATGCTCAGGAAGCGTCATGAAGAATTCAAAAAAGAATGGACAGGGGTTCTGCTACTTCTAATGCCGAATGAAAGCTTTGAAGCGGGTAATAAAAAGATCAGCATCCGGAGAAGATTCCTGAACCTGATCCGGCCTCATAAGGCAGTGATGGCACAGATATTTTTTGGGGCCATTATCTATACCGTACTTGGTCTTTCCACATCTGTTTTTGTACAGAAAATTGTAGATAATGTACTGATAGAAGGAAATAGAAGCCTGTTAAACCTGCTTAGTGTGGGCATGTTTGCCATCCTCCTGCTGCAGGTTTTTATAGGGGTAGGGAGAACGGTTTTCACCCTGCGTACAGGGCAGCAGATCGATGCCAGTCTGATCCTCGGGTATTATAAGCACTTACTGAAGCTTCCACAGCAGTTTTTTGACACCATGCGGGTAGGCGAAATTACTTCCCGCATTAGCGATGCGGTGAAGATCAGGACCTTCATCAACCAGGTTTCTGTAGACCTCGCCGTAAATATCTGCACTGTACTTTTCGCTTTTGTCCTTATGTTCAGTTATTACTGGAAACTTGCCGTGGTTATGCTGGCTATTATCCCTTTGTACATGGCGATCTATTACATCGCAAACCTGCTGAACAGAACCGTACAGCGTCAACTGATGGAGGACGGTGCAGAACTGGAATCACAACTGGTGGAGAGCATTACCACCGCATCTACCATTAAACGTTTTGGACTGGAAGATTTTGCGAACAACAAGACGGAGATCCGTTTTGTACAATTGTTGAAAACCATTTATAAATCCGGTATGAACAGTGTTTTTGCTGGTGTATCTACAGAAACCATTTCCAGGATATTTACGATTATACTCTTATGGACCGGCGCTGGTTATGTTCTCGACGGACAAATCACAGCCGGCGAATTACTCTCATTCTATGCGCTCACAGGCTATTTTACCGCTCCTGCTGCTTCATTAATTGGTATTAATAAAACAGTTCAGGATGCGGTAATTGCCGCCGACAGATTGTTTGAGATCATGGACCTTGAAATGGAGAGTGACGAAGAGAAATTTGATCTCCATCCGGCAGATATCGGAGACATCCGTTTTGAGAAAGTAGGCTTCCGTTATGGAAGCAGAATCACTGTTTTCGAAGATTTGAACCTGCGGATCCCGGTTGGAAAAACAACTGCTATAGTTGGCGAAAGTGGCTCTGGAAAGTCTACTCTGATAGCTCTTCTGCAAAATTTATATCCGATCAGCAGCGGTAATGTATTTATTGGAAAGTATGCGGTGAAATACATTCGTAATGCTGATCTACGTCGTTTGGTTGGTGTAGTCCCTCAACAGATAGATTTATTTAATGGAAATGTAATTGATAATATCGCCGTTGGCGATTACGACCCTGACCTCCGTTTGATTCTGAACATTTGTGAGAGCCTTGGTATTTTATCTTTTATAGAGGGTCTTCCAAACGGATTCAAAACGCAGTTAGGAGAAAATGGGGCAGCATTATCGGGGGGGCAAAAGCAAAGGATCGCTATTGCCAGGGCATTATACCAAAAACCGGAAATCCTCTTGCTCGATGAAGCAACATCTTCTCTGGATCCGGAAGCCGAATCCTATGTTCAAAAAACAATAGACTATCTGGCCTCCAGAGGGAAAACCATTATTCTGATCGCCCACCGTTTAAGTACGGTACAGAGGGCCGATCATATTGTTGTCCTAAAGAAAGGTAAAGTTGCAGAAGAAGGCAGTCATGAAGAACTGATTAGGGAGCAAGGGGAGTATTTTAACTTATGGGAACGGACCAATGCAATGTCTGTTTTTTTAATCTGAGAAAATATGGCTGTAAAAATATTTCAATATATAGAGATGATGAACCGGATGCACCTGCTGATCACCCAACAGGAAACAGGGAACCCTGACGACCTGGCCAAAACCTTAGAAACAAATTTGGATCAGATGTATTCGATTCTGGAAGAACTGAGATCCACGGGAGCTTCTATCGCTTATTCTACAAAAAAATGCAGTTATTATTATACCCGGCCTTTTGAACTCGACATCAGTATCAATTATGGTGAACTTCAGCCCTTTGAACTCAGAGTGATCCGGGGTGGGGGAGTGTTGTCCAAAAGAAGACTGTTTGGTTATTTTTCTTATCCTAGATCAATTTTTTAAAACGCAGTGCAGGGTATATTTGTTATATTACTAATTGTTAAAAAAGATCATGATATGAAGAAGCTGATTGCCTGTATACTTGCCCTTTGGACAGCCCGTCAGTTTAAAAAAATAAGCAGATGAAGTACGAAGAAATTAAACTGGTTAACAATGAAGTCGGTCATCGTTTTGAACTGACTGTAGAAGGATATACAGCCTTTATTGATTATAAAACTAAAAAAGATAAGGTTTATCTTATCCATACGGAGGCACCTGAGGAACTTAAAGGAAAAGGAGTAGCCGAAGCCCTGGTGGAGAAAACTTTAATTTATCTGGAAGAACAGCATCTAAAGCTGGTTCCTCTGTGTCCATATGTGCAACTTTTTTTGAAAAGACACCCCGACTGGACCCGTCTGGTGGCTGAATAATTATACCGAAAAGGGGTATCCAATATCTTTGGAAACCCCTTTTACTTATGTTGTGCCTGCCCTACACGGATCCCCCGTTCACAGGACTTTTTTATCGTTGTTTTCTATTCAACAATTTAGGAATTTATTGGTTTGACCTGGATTAAAAATTTTGCACATATGTGGAAAAGATGGAAGTATCTGGCGCATCAATATTTACCATTCAGCGGAAGAGTTTCCTATAAAGCAGAGATAGGGCTGGTTGCCAATAATTCCACTTTTATAATGGATCTAATATAGATATAGTCCGCATTTTTACATGAAAACGCGGACTATATGCGGACTAGATGCGGAGTATATGCGGATTCATCTACTCTTTGTCTCCTTGTGCACTGTACTTTATATAAAAAAAGGCTAATCATATGATTAGCCTTTTTTTATATAAAGTAATGTTTATCTTATTACTAAGGAACGTATTTGGAAGGTAAAATAACGATTTTTGCTTTTAAATTTTTAGTTGGCTTAATGGCTAAATTGTTTTGGTCATCAGAACTTTGAATGTCGATTCTGATTTTTCCTTTAGAGAGCTTGTAACTATAAGCGTCTACATTGTAAACATATGGTAATTGAATATATGCATCCGGATTTGCAATATCAGAAGGATGGTTGAGATAAACTAAAACACCTTCATCATCAAGTGTTATTTGATCAATCTCATTTACATTAAGCGTTGTAGAGTAAGTGAGCCCGTTGTCACTTGTAGTCCAGTCAGATGGAAGAATTGTATAATTAAACGTTCTGTTTTGTGTTTCCTGAACAATCGTTTCCTTTTTGCATGAAGCCAGGCCCAGCGTAGCTATGCATAGTAATAGTAAAATTTTTATTTTCATATTCTGTGT
>NZ_DATMRL010000431.1:0-5010 GCF_035566355.1 Pedobacter sp. | reverse complement strand
AGGATAGTTTCTCCTAAGATTGCAATATAAATAAGACTGATGATCGAGACCAGTACCATGGCCAGTTTGGTGTGGAACGGTAGAGAGATGTTTTTCATGCGTTATATTCTGATGTGATAAAGGCCTTTTAAAACAAACGCCCTGCCAGTTTTTCCTGGCAGGGCGTTTTTATGATCAATTGATTTTTTTATTTCCAGTCGCTTGCCTGATCTAATATAGCAATATCTTCTGTGTTTAGTTTCAAAGCTGCTGCATTAATCAGATCTTTTAGCTGATCTTTTGTGGTGACGCTGGCAATTGGTGCTGTAACAGATGGACGGGCAATCAGCCAGGCCAGGGCAATACTTGCCGGATTGGAGTTGTATTGTTCAGATACCTGATCTAGTGCTTTCAGAATTCTGAAACCTCTTTCATTGAGGTAGTTCTTAATACCACCACCTCTTTTGCTTTTGTTTAAATCGGCTTCTGACCGGTATTTTCCAGATAAAAAGCCGCTGGCCAATGCGTAATAGTTGATTACGCCGAGGTGATTTTCCAGGCAAAGTTCTTCATATTCTTTTTCAAAATGTTCTCTGGAATAGAGGTTGTATTCTGGCTGGAAAGTTTGATAGACAGGCAGACTGTGTTTTTTACTGGTTTCCAGTGATTCTTTTAAACGTTCTGCTGAATAGTTGGATGCGCCAATCCAGCGGACTTTACCGGCGCGAATGAGTTCGTCATAAGTTTCGAGTGTTTCCAGTACCGGGGTTTCCGGGTCGTCATAATGACTCTGATACAGGTCTATATAATCTGTTTGAAGTCTTTTTAAAGAATCTTCTACTCTTGTGGTGATGTATTTTTTGGTGAGTTTTTTGCCCTCTCCCATGTCAGCACCAACTTTGGTGGCAATGATCACATCTTTGCGGTTGTTGCGGGCTTTCAGCCAGTTTCCAATAATGGTTTCTGATTCTCCACCCTGGTTTCCGGGGTTCCATCTGGAATATACATCGGCTGTATCGATGAAGTTAAAGCCGGCATCAACAAAGCCGTCCAGGATCTCAAAGGATCTGTTTTGGTCTATAGTCCATCCAAAAACATTGCCCCCAAAGGTAATCGGGGAAACAAATAAGTCTGTATTACCTAATTTTCTTTTATCCATGATCAATAATTAACGAGATTGAATAACAAATGTATAGCCCTGAGGTTTTAAATTCTGTCCTGGATATGTCAATATCAGGAATTAATCTTCGTTTTTTACAGCCCGTAACATTTCTCGTTTACCCGGAGCGCCTGGAAGTTTTTGAATTTGCAGGCCATGGCTCTTTAAGGCACGTTTTAACTTTCCGGTAATGGCATAGGTTACAAAAATTCCTCCTGGTTTTAAGAAGGAGCAAACATGGCCAATGATCTCATCCGACCACATTTCAGGTTGATGCTGTACAGAAAAAGCATCAAAATAGATCAGATCGTAGGATTTTGTATCCTTGAAATTTTCCAGTTGGATATGTGGAATGAAAAGTTGTAGCAGTGGGTTTAATCTGGATGGTGCTTTCAGGGCAGCTTCATACTGGCTGATTAAACTTTCCCAAACCGGAACGGAAACATATTGGTCATAGCCGGTACTGCCGAGTTGTTCCAGGCTTAATGGATAGGCTTCAATACCCGTATAATCAATGTCGAGATTTTTTTCTGCGGCATAAGCTGCTGTAAACAGGAAATTCAAACCTGTACCAAAGCCAATCTCCAGAATGGATAGGGCTTTGCCTGGGTATTTCTCTTCTGCATATTTTAGGCCTGCATCTATAAATACATGTTTGCTTTCTTGTACAGCCCCATGTTTGGAATGATAATGTTCTCCAATGGTTTCGTTATATAGGGTGTTCGAGCCGTCGGCGGTTTGGATAAGTGTATTCATTTTTTCAAAATTAGCAGAAAAGCTGTTTAAATTGCTGAATATTTTACTTATTGGGCGTAATGAGCAGAGGGAGTGCCCGCTATCTTTATAGTTCTAAACCAAATATAGATGAACAGGACAGGAACAAAGCGCTGGCTCTTGCTGGCCGTTTTACAGGTGTTTTTTTCTACGGGATTTGCCCAAAAGGCGAAGTTGGGTGAATCGGGCAAGAGCCAGTGGGCATACCTGGATAAGGGAAAGCTCCTTTATAAAACACTTCCGGGGGGAGACCGGATCATGGACTTTTCTTATGCCGGGTATATGGGAGGTGGTGTTGCCATTCCAGATCCGAAAGTACGGGTGGTTCTAAGCCCTCAGACGGGAGACAATACGGATGCTATACAGTTGGCCATTAATAAGGTTTCGCAAATGCCTGTAGAAAATGGCTTTAGAGGAGCGGTTTTATTGAAGGAGGGTGTTTATGATTGCGACCGGACTCTTGTGATCAATGCCAATGGTGTGGTGCTGAGGGGGAGTGGTTCAGGAGAAAGAGGAACCGTGATCAATATGACTGGAAAACCACATGTCTGTATTTCTGTGAAGGGGGCTGTGGAGGTGAAGAGTAGCGGGTTATCTTCTGTGTTTGCGGAAGCTTATGTGCCCTCTGGTGCGATGTCTTTTAGGTTGAAGGATGCTTCGCATTTTGCTGTTGGGGATATGATCCGCATTTCCAGACCAGTAACTGAAGCCTGGGTGCATTTTATGGGAATGGACCAGTTGACCAGGAATGGAAAAAAGCAAACCTGGATTACGGGGGAGATTACTACTGAACGGGTAATTAAGGAGATTGTAAATAATAAGGTTACGATTGATGTTCCGCTGACGGATAGTTATGATGCTCAATATTTAGAAAAGGATGGGGTGAAGGTAACTAAGATCAGTATGGATGGGATGCTGTCGCAAATTGGATTTGAGAATTTAAGAATGGTCTCTCCCAAACAATCGGGTACGATTGATGAGGGGCATCATAAAGCTTTTAGCATGAGTGGGGTGGTGGATGCCTGGGCAAGAAATATTGACGTGTTTAATACGGTAAACAGTGTAAGTGTGACGGGCAAGCGGATTACCGTGGAACAGGTGAGGATCTTTCATGAGTTGCCAACACAGGGAGCGGCTAAACCAGCTGATATCAATGGCAGCGGACAGCAGTTGCTGTTTAACCAATGCAGCGTTCAGGGAGATAATATGTTTTTCTTTGGTACAGGCGCAAAGGTCACTGGCCCGGTTGTGGTATTGAACTGTGTTTTCCGGGGAAATGGATGGATACAGCCGCATCAGCGATGGGCTACGGGTTTACTGGTAGATGGCTGCAGGGTTCCTGATGGAGGAATTGATTTTATGAACAGAGGGGCCATGGGCTCAGGACATGGCTGGGCTATTGGTTGGGCTGTGGCCTGGAATTCTTCGGCGAAAAGTTTTCTGAACCAGCAGCCTCCGGGTGCTGCGAATTGGGTGATCGGTGGTTCTGGTGAACCTCAAAAGAAGGCCATGCCTTTTGATCAGACGCCTTTGCTTGCAGAGGGCATTTATGATGTGCCTGGTGTAAGTGTGCGGCCTCAGAGCCTTTACCTGGAGCAATTGTCGGAAAGATTGGGCGCACAAGCGGTTAAAAACATTGGGTATTAAGTTGCGGTTGCCTTCTCTGTCTGAACAGGAAAGCAACCGCTTTGGCTTTTATTTTGAGGATTCGGTGGTGGTATTTCCTTTCCAGTCGCCAAATGCTTTTTGTGCAATGGCTTTAGCTTCAGATGGGCTAATGTTTCCGGCAATGGTCAGATAAGCTTTAGACAAGTCGATCTGATTGCTGTTATAGGCTTTTGCTTCATTGATCTTACCATTGGTTTCTTTTTCAGACGAATTAAATAGACCTGTTACCAGGTTTTGTAAACCTTCTTGTTCTGCTTCTTTAACCGCATCATCTTCTGATTTGAAATTAGCATATACTTTAGAAATTCCTGTGTTTTGAGCTACGATAATGGTTAAACCATTTTTTAATTTAAAGCTTACCGGATCTTTCATGCTGCCTGTTTGGGCATGAGCAAATTGGGCTGCGAATAAGCTGATAACGATTAGAAATAAGTTTTTTATTGTTCTCATAGTTTTAAAATTGTTCAATCTTTTTAGGAAGCGATCACGTATGTATTCATAGTCGTTTCCAAATGTTTTTACCTGTTTATTTTTCTGGTAGCAAAATTAGTTTGTCCGAGAATGCGATAATATAGGCGATAGGCAGAAAGGCAAAAAGGCACGATGAATGAAGAATTAAACTCTTTGAGATTTTTTTTAGCTCCTATGCTATTTAAGTCGATTAGTTTTCTTTTTCTTGGTAATTATAATTATTTTAGTGCAAAGAAATCTGATACCTAATGAATTGCCTAATTGTTGACGACAACAAAATTGCACTCGCTGCATTGAAGCAGATGATCAGTATGGATTCTTCTTTAACGCTCATTAAAGAATGTGAAAATGCCATCGATGCCTGCAGAGAAGTTATAGAAGGTCAGATTGATCTTCTCTTTTTGGATATTGAAATGCCCGGTATGACGGGGATTGAACTGGTGCGGAATCTTGGAGATAAACGACCGATGATTATTTTTACCTCCGGCCGGACAGACTACGCTGCGGAGGCTTTTGATTTGAATGTTGTGGATTTTTTAACCAAGCCTATTATTCCGGTTCGTTTTATGCAGTCGGTTAAAAAGGCCAGGGACTTGTACAAAACCAAAAGCATTTCCATTGGGCATAAAGAGGATGAGTTTGTTTTTATCCGGGATTCAAACGTAGTGAGAAGGTTAAAGGCGGCGGATATTCTATACCTTGAAGCGATGGGAGATTATGTGAAGATCTATGTTCCCGATCAGGTGTATTCTATTCACTCTTCTCTAAAATCAGTAGAACAAAAACTTACACAAAGCATGTTCCTGCGGGTTCATCGTTCTTTTATTGTCAATGTGAATAAGATAGATACCCTGGAGGGTGGAACGCTGATTATTAATAAAAGCCTGGTTCCTGTTTCTGATGCCTACCGTTCGGCATTAAATAAACGAATGCAGATTCTATAATATTTATAACTAAAT
>NZ_DATMRL010000430.1:0-7186 GCF_035566355.1 Pedobacter sp. | reverse complement strand
TAAAGACAAACGGATCAATTCGGGAGAGGTAATGCAATTTGCAAAAGAGCTGAAAAAGAGAAATGTAAATGTAACTTACTTCGAAAAGCCGAATGGTGATTTTCAGCAAAATACGGGAGCAGACCGGCAAAAATATTATACAGCTCTGGAAAAGTTTTTAGAAGTAAATTTGAAAAGGAAGTAAGACTAGAGGAATGGCCTCAGACACGAAAAGCGGTTACCGCAAAAACTTTTTATTGATTGTTACCTTTATCATTTTGATTTCGGTCCTGTTTGTCCTGTCTCTGTTTCTTGCCTATAATTTCAGTAAAAAGTTTATCGAAAATGAGTTTGTTTCTGAAAAGGTCAAGGTGTTGGAAGAGAGCATCAAGCCTTATAATGATTTCTTCCAGAACAAGCTTCCGGAGGTTTCCTATTATAACGGTTATCTCGATTCGGCAACTACCTCTAAATTTGTGGATACCTTGTTGCTGGAATATCCTTTTGTTTCCAAGGTTATCTTTTATGATGCAGAGATTGCGAATCATCCTGTAAAAGACGGGTTAAATACGGGGCATTTTTCTTTTGGGCCTAAGTATATTTACCAGTTCGGGAGCCTGATCCCTCAAGATTCCATCAAGGTCTTTTCAAGAGACCATCCGCATACTTTCAGGCGGGGAGATGACTTTAACGCATTGGGGATCAAGGTGATTTCCTATATAGAGAATCTGGATACAGCCAGAGTGCCAACGCAGGATGAGTTGTTCAGTAACTTTAGCATTGTACGTTCCAATAAGATCACCTATATGAACTTCCCGCGGACAGAAGATTTGAAAGTCTACAAACAGATGCTTCGCAAGACCTTGGATCCAGCTCCGGTCTACCAGCAGGATATGCTGTCTTTTTATCTGGATCCTTATAAGATCAGGATTATTAATTCCAGACCAAAGCTCTATCAGAATGTCCGGATTGAACCCCTGACCTATGACCCGCTGGAAACCTCTTCCGACTTTTTGGATACAGAGATTACCCTGCCCGGCCCCTTTTCTGATTTCAAACTTTACTTTAGCTCGGCTAAATCTTTTGTAGACCGGGAAATCCTCAGTTATTTCCTGCCTATTGCTTTTATTATCCTGGTTTTTTACGGTATTCTGGTTTTGGTGGCTTTTCTGATTTACAGGAACCTGAATGTTAACCACCGGATGTTTAAACTGCAATATGATTTTGTGAACAACCTGACACATGAGTTTAAAACACCTGTAAGCGTAATAAAGATTGCAGGAAACAACATTAAGAGTGCTGCTTCGTTAACAGACAGGGAACTGAAAATGTATGGAAGAATCCTGGATGAAGAAGCCGATAAGCTGAACGGATTGATGAACAAGCTGCTGGCCTTTACTCAGATTGAAAATAAGGCCATTCAACTCAACCAGGAAAAGGTAAACATGAGGGATTTTATAGAAAGTACTATAGAGTCCCATCAGTTGAAACACCCGGACTTTGAATTTACTTTTGAAGTCTCTGGTTTCACCAGTTTTACAACAGATCCGGTATTGCTGGGCAGTTTGTTCGATAATTTGGCAGAGAATGCCTATAAATATTCTCCTCCGGACCGAAAAAAATTGCATATTACTGCCAGACTGATCAAGAACCGGGTAGTTTTCAGGTTTGCAGACCATGGAATAGGTATTCCCGCTTCTCAGATCGGGGATATTTTTAAGAAGTTCTACAGGATACAGAACCAGTATAACCAAAATGGAAGCGTTGGGCTTGGCTTGGCTTTCTGTAAGGAACTTGTTAACTTTATGAAAGGAGAGATCAGTGTGAGGAGTAAGGTCAATAAAGGAACGGAGTTTAAAATTGTACTACCATTTAATGATTAAAATACATGTCTAAAGGAATTAAAATACTAATAGTAGAGGATGATGAGAATTTAAGGTTCTTAGTTGTACACCGTTTAAAATCTGAAGGATATGAAGTTCTTGAGGTGGGCGATGGAGAGACCGCAGAAAAGACGATCCTGGCAGAAAAGCCTGATATCGTACTGCTGGACTGGATGTTGCCGGGTAAACAAGGCGCAGAGGTTTGTGAAGAAGTGAGAAAACAGGGCTTTGATAACCTGATCATCATGATGACCGCAAAGGCCCAGGATATAGATAAAATAGATGCCTATAATTTTGGGGCATCAGATTATGTAACCAAGCCTTTTAATATGGATGTACTGGTGGCCATGCTGGACAGTAAGGTGAAATTCCTGCTCAATAATGACCGGTCTGAAATTCATCGCTTTGGCGACATGGAGCATCATCCAAATATCCATACCTTGTACCGTCAGGGACGTAAAATTGAGCTGACGATACTGGAGAACAGGATATTACTTTATTTCTTGCGTAATCCAAATAAGGTGATCAACCGTGATGAATTGATGCTGGTGGTGTGGGGTTATAACTCTGATGTGAATACCCGTACCCTGGATATGCATATTGTAAGGTTGCGTAAGAAAATAGAAATTAACCCGGATAACCCGCAACTGTTGATTACAGTTCGTGGTGTAGGATATCGTTTTAATGCGGGCTAGTTAAGCCCGCTTTAATTCAAATATGGTGATCTCCGGTAAGATACCAACCCTGCCGGGGTATCCCAGAAAGCCATAGCCTACATTGACATACAATTGCTGGTTCTTTTCCTGGTAAAGACCGGCCCATTCTTTATAAATGTATTGGATAGGACTCCATTGAAATTCTTTTGTTCTTACTCCAAACTGCATACCATGGGTATGGCCGCTGAACATAGCATCGATTTGAGGGTATTTTTCGAGTACTTCTGCACGCCAGTGTGAGGGATCATGGGAAAGTAACAATTTAACAGGCAGGTCATCTGTATCTTTAACCGCCAGATCCATTCGGCCGTATTTAGGAAAGCGTCCCATGCCCCAGTTCTCAATTCCCAATATTCCAATCTCTTCTCCGTCAACTTTCAGTCTGCGGTGTTCATTCATCAATAAATCCCAGCCCATCACTTTATGGGTTTCAATTACATCTTTAAGATTTTTCGCCTTTGCAGCAGAAGGACCGCGTCCAAAATGATAATCGCCATAATCATGGTTTCCCAGGGAAGAATATACACCCAATGGTGCATGAACCTTGCTGAAAATATCCTGATAATCGCGCATTTCAGTGGCCATATCGTTTACCAGATCGCCGGTAAAAAAGATGAAATCAGGTTTTTCCCCCAACAGCATCTCCACGCCGCCTTTTACGGCTTTGTGATTGTAAAAGCTGCCGGAATGGATATCAGAAATCTGGCCCATCTTAATCCCATCAAATGCCTTGGGCAAATTAGGCAATAGGAGTTTTACTCTTTTTATCTTATAGTCATAGGCCCCGGAAACAATACCCCAGCTTAACGAGGTTAAGGGAACCGCCGCTACAACCAGGCCCGCTTTAACGAGAAAAGATGATCGGCTAATGGGCTCACCAACAGCCGGGGTAGCGGGTGTTGGTTCTATTGGCTTCTTGATCTTTCGGACCAGCAGGACAACCAGTCTGCGCAAATCATCAACCACCAGAAAAGGGATCAATACGATCTTGCAGGCCACGGTCAGGAAGTAAGCCACCAGGATAATGGCCCGGATAGAGAGAAACAGGTTCATGAAAATGCCGCAGAAAACCCCGAGGGTTAGCAAAAGGGTATAAGACCACCAAATCAGCGCAAACCTTTTCCGGGTTGCCGGTTTCCATTTTTTGAATACAGAAAGGATGGCTTTGTAGCAATAATAATCCAGTGCCAGCATCAGCACGGTAATCAGTAGCAATGAAGGTAAACGTCCCATAATTATCTGAAATCTATATCGTCATCATCAAGATCTCCGCTGAATAAACTGTCAAACATATCAGAAAAGCCAAATCCTCCTTCCAGATAATTTTTATTCAACTGAGAATACTCAGCCAGGCCATGAAGAACAAATTCCATCAGCAAGAGTGTTTGATTTGCACTAAGCTTGGGGTGAAACTGCTTTACAAGGTCGTTCAGACCATTTACTTTCATCAACTCTTTTTTGTACTGTGCATCGCTGAGGCTGTCGGAGATGTCTAAGGTATTGCCTTCAGTAAACCACTCGGTGATGGGTTCGTACACATTTGCTTTTTTGCTCTTTTTTGCTTTTTCCGGGTCAGGAAAGTAACGGGCAAATAAAGTCTTGATGGATTTCCCGATCAGGATATTGGCCACCTTCGCTGGTCCCTCCAGTTCTCCTTCATAAACCAGTTCAATTTTTCCAGTTACTGCCGGGATAATGCCTGTCAGGTCTGAAAGTCTGACAAAGGTCTTTTTTTCTCCGTTAATCAGCATTCTCCGCTCGGCTGTACTGATCAGATTTTCATAAGCAGAAATAGTCAAACGAGCAGATACTCCTGATTTTTGATCAATAAATTCACTTTTACGCGCCTCAAATGCCACTTGTTCTACCAGGTCTTTTACCAGTCCGTCTGCTTCAATCAGTTTGCGCTGTTCTTCTGTAAGTTTAGCTTCCTGGAAAGTGATCTTCCTGGAGATGCCAATACTCTTGGGATAATGGGTCAGAATCTGACTTTCTATCCGGTCTTTTAAAGGCGTAACAATAGAACCTCTGTTGGTGTAATCTTCCGGATTGGCGGTGAAAACAAATTGTACGTCCAAAGGTAGTCTCAGTTTAAAACCCCGGATCTGAATGTCCTTTTCCTGGAGCATATTAAATAAGGCCACCTGAATTCTCGCCTGTAGGTCTGGTAGTTCATTGATGACAAAGATGCTGCGGTGGGCCCTTGGAATCAGTCCAAAATGGATCACACGTTCATCATTATAGGTCAGTTTCAGTGTAGCAGCTTTAATTGGATCCACATCTCCAATCAGATCGGCCACGGTTACATCAGGTGTTGCTAGTTTTTCAGTATAGCGTTCTGAGCGGTGTTGCCAGCTGATGGGCGTATTGTCGCCATGGATGGAAATTTCATGTTTAGCATACCAGGAAATCGGGTTCAATGGATCATCAAAGATTTCACTTCCGCTTACATAAGGAATGTATTCATCCAGCAGGTTAACCATTAAACGGGCAATCCGTGTCTTTGCCTGTCCGCGAAGACCGAGCAGTAAAATATTATGACGGGATAAGATCGCAGTTTGGAGTTCTGGGATAACCGTTTCATCATAGCCCAGTATACCCTCAAATCCGGCATCTTTTTTCTGTAGTTGTTCGATCAGATTTTTTCTTAATTCGTCCTTAACGGGTAAGGAAATATATTTAGAGGCTTTCAGGTCTCCAAGTGTTTTTATTTGCTTATAGTCCATATATGTCTAAGTCCTTAACGAACTGTTTTTCTTCTGTTTTTAATATAATCTTCAAATATATATTCCCCAAGGCCATTCAGAGAGCTGTAAAAAGCTCTGCCTCCGTTTATTTGGGTAAATTCCCTTACAAATTGCTGCAAATAAGGGTCTTGTGCAATCATAAAAGTGGTAATAGGAATTTTTAACCTTTTGCACTGAGCGGCCATATTTAGTGTTTTTCCAATTACTTTTCGGTCCAGCCCCATACTGTTCTTGTAATAACGTCCATTCTCTTTAAGGCAGGTAGGCTTGCCATCTGTGATCATGAAGATCTGCTTATTGTGCGTTTTTCTTCTTCGAAGAAGATCTGCAGCAAGTTCCAGGCCGGCAAATGTATTGGTGTGGTAGGGGCCAACCTGTAAATAAGGAAGGTCTTTTACGGTGATCGGCCAGGCATCATTGCCAAATACTACGATATCTAAAGTATCCTTTGGGTACCTGGTTTTGATGAGCTCTGCGAGTGCCATGGCTACTTTCTTTGCAGGGGTAATGCGGTCTTCCCCATATAGGATCATGGAATGGGAGATATCAATCATCAATACTGTAGAAGTTAAAGTTTTGTAGTCCTTTTCTTCCACCTCAAGATCACGTTCTGTAAGCGTGAAGTTGCTGATGCCATGATTGATCTGCGCGTTCTGGATAGAAGTGGTCATGTCAATCTGATCCAGGCTATCCCCAAAGGCAAATTCCCTGCGGTCCGCATTTTTTTCTTCTCCTATGCCTGATATATTGCTGTTGTGGTTTCCCTTTCCTGCTTTTTTTAATTTTCCAAAGATTTCCTCCAGGGCAGATTTGCGAATGGTTTGTTCCGTCTTGGCGGTAATCTTGGTTTCTCCGTTTTCTTCATTGATATAGCCTTTTTGTTTCAGGTCTTCAATGAAGTCGCCCATGGCATAATCATTATTGGTGAATTTGTACTGTTTATCCAGTTCATTCATCCACGATAAAGCTTCCCCGGCATCACCAGCAGTATAATTGAGCAATTGAGTAAATAGTTTCAGTAATTCCTCGAAACCACCTTTAGGTAAGTCATCGGGTGTAAAGTTCGAAAATTGGTAACCCCTCATATCTTCTTATTAACGAATTACCGAAGATAAAAGTTTGAAACTGAACTATTTTAAGGTATTTGTCATTTTTAGGAGCGGAACAATCCGGAAATGGCTTCGTTATATTCCGGATTTGCCCCGGTTCGCGAAGCTACATAAGCACCAACCCTGCAAGCCCTGTCCAGAATGGTTTCTATCGGATAGCCCTGGAGCATACTGCTCACATAGGTGGCCAGAAAAGCATCGCCTGCGCCAACTGTATCTGCAACTTGTACCGGGTAGCCCTTATGCCTGTAGAGTTTGCCTTCCTGCCAAACCATAGCCCCTTTATCGCCCAGTGTTACACAGATGGTACTGATATTGAAGATGCGGGAGAGCTGTTTACAGAGTTGTTTCTGGTCTGTGCTTTGAAGCTGCAGTTCCTTTTTCAGATGGTCCAGTTCATCCTCGTTTATTTTGAGAAGATCGGCAGCCTTTAATAGATGTTTTAAGGTTTCTAGCTGAAAATGCGGCGGTCGCAGATTAATGTCCATCACATTGAACTTGCTGTGCTGCAACAACTGATAGATCACCGAACGACTTTTCTCGTGGCGGCAGGTCAGGCTGCAATAGACAAAAGCATCGGCTTGCTTAACGCTTTCCAGGTTCTCTTCTGTTAGCGTGATATCGTCCCAGGCTACAGGTTCAACAATGGTGTAGGTGGCCTGTTGCTGTGCATCAAGGCTCACCTGAACGGTACTGGTTGGAAGTACCGGGTGTGTTTGAATAAGTGATACCGGGTGATGGTGATCTTCCAG
>NZ_DATMRL010000429.1:0-9062 GCF_035566355.1 Pedobacter sp. | reverse complement strand
GCTGTTGCTTTTTGCAACCGGATGTAAAAAAGCACCTTCTTTGGTAGGGCCAACTGATCTTTATTCGACCAGTACCTATCCAAAAACCTTCAATGATCTGCAAAGTATCCTGTCTCCCTCTTATTCTAATCTAAGAAGTCTGGCATTATATGGCTTTAATTTAATGCCGAAGGCAATGGCCAACGCTGTTCATACTTCTAACGGAAACTATGGAGATGCAACCTGGGTAGAGTGGATGAACAACAACCTGAGTGTAACTAATCAGTTCTCTTCCCAGGCCTGGAGTGCCTTATATACTGGAGTTAAGAATTGTAATGTAACATTGGAGGCTGCTGATTTTTATGAAAAGAATTATGCTTCTGCTTCGGAGAAGCAAGCTGTCGACTATATACGTGGTCAGGCATTGTTTCTCCGGGCTTTCTATTATTTCCAGCTGGAATGTTTTTATGGGGAGAGTTATATTAAACAGGGTGGTGTAAATGCCGCCAAAATGGGTATTCCATTGTATGAGACTTTTCCTAAGACTGTAGAAAGTACACAGCAACCAAGGGCAACTACACGGGCAGTATGGGATTTTATTGAGAGCGATCTCAAAAAATCTGCTGAACTACTTAAAGGTAAAGTCTGGACGGGTGTAGACATCGGGCGGATTTCGGAATGGGCAGCAAAAGGCTTATTGGGTAAGGCTTATGTTTTTACCGAAGATTGGAACAATGCCAAAACAGTATTGCTTGACGTCATCCAGAACAGCGGTAAATCTTTAATGCCTTATGAAAAATACAAGGATGCCTTTATAGGGATAACAGCCAATGAATTTAATGAGGAATCGCTGTTTGAACTGAATGTAGATCAGGACAGCAAGAATAATTACGGACCTTATGGCCCAAATCCTAATGCCACGACGTTGAACGGGATGATCTGGTCTCCAAATGTGCTTGGTGCTGATGGTACAGAAACGGCCGCACATGGATTGGGCTATACCGGGAACGGCGATATTCACGATATGAACATTAAGCGTTTTGGTTATCCTCTTGGCTATTATACCTTAGTGAACAATCCAAAATACAACAACTCAAAACCCGCAAGTTATACGAATCCGGCCAAAGTGATGGACCCGGCCTATAAACTTCAGGCGCAGAATGTAAGGGACCAAAAGCTTGCCGATCCACGTTTATATGTGAATACTGTACAGCCCTGGCTAGATTCACTTAAGTTTGACGGGACGAATTGGGCACCTGTATCTAAACCACCATATCTGGCCGGACAGGTAAATTCTTATGGCTGGGGTTATCGTAAATATGCTGCTCTTTTCTATAAAATAGAAACCGTACAGGCAGACGCGTGGAACTGGTATTTCCTTCGCCTGGCTGATGTCTATTTATTGTATGCGGAGGCAGCAAAAGGAGGGGGAGATGCCGCTACTGCATTGGAATATATTAATAAAGTGCACCGAAGGGCTTATGATTACCCCGTAAACAATACCTCTCCGGTAGACTATCAAAGTCTGACAGCAAATACTAAGGCCATTAATGATCCTGTTTTGGGAAAAAATCCATTGTATTATGAGCGCTGGGCAGAACTGTTTAATGAAGGACAATGGTGGTTTGACGTGTGCCGGTGGCGCATAGGACCTTCGGAGGCAGCTTATTTTGGATCCACGATAACCGCTCCGAGTTTGCAGTTTAATGAGGCAAAGTCTTATTCCTGGCCAATACCACTGGATGAGTTTAATTCCAATTCCCAAATTAAAGGTCAGCAAAATCCCGGGTATTAACGATAAAAGAATGAAGATGAATAAACTATTTGCTTGTGTATTATGGATTGTGGCTGCATGTAATGTAATGGCTCAGGAAAAAAGTGCTGACGCAAGCATGAATAAGGTCAGGCTCCAGTTTACGCTGGATGAAACCGGGCGGCCAGGTTATGCCTTATATTTTGATGGCCAGACAGTGATCAGGCGATCAGAACTTGGGTTTGAACTGGTTGGTAACAGTGCTTTAGATAAGCATTTTGAAATTGCTGGGATCGAAAAAAAGAGTGTCGATGAGCATTGGAAACCAGTTTGGGGAGAAGTGAGTCATATTAGAAATCAATATGAACAGTTGGTTGTCCATATGAAGGAAACAGCCGAACCTTTCAGACTATTGGATATTGAGTTCAGGGTATTCAATGATGGACTGGGTTTTAGGTATATATTTCCCCAGCAACCCAATCTAAAATATTTTGTGGTATCAAAGGAACTCACGGCGTTTAATTTGACTGGTGACCACAAAGCTTTCTGGATCCCCGGAGATTATGATACCAATGAATACTCCTATACAACATCTCCTTTAAGCAAGATAGATGCCTGGGAAGTAGAAAAAAAAGCCACAGATATCGCCGTTAGGGTCGTTCCTGACCAGTATGCTGTTCAAACACCGCTTATGCTGAAAACAGCGGGAGGAATATACATGAATATCCATGAAGCAGCGCTGATCAATTATCCGGCCATGCAGTTGCATATAGACAGGGACAGTTTTAAACTATCGGCCAATCTGGTTCCCGATGCCCTGGGAAATAAAGCCTATTTACATGCGCCTTTTCATACCCCCTGGAGAACTGTAATTGTGAGCAAGCGGGCAGAGGATATATTGGCTTCAAAAATGATACTGAACCTGAATGAGCCCTCGCGGATCAAAGAAACAGACTGGATCAAACCAATGAAGTTTGCTGGTGTTTGGTGGGAAATGCAATCTGGAAAAAGCACCTGGAGTTATGCAGACAATCTGGATAGTCTGGACCCTAAAGGCCAACTTATTCCGAGTGGGAAACATGGTGCCAATACCGCAAATGTTAAACGTTACATAGATTTTGCAGCAAAGAACGGAATAGGTGGGGTATTGGTTGAGGGATGGAATACGGGATGGGAAGATTGGTTTGGCAACTGGAAGGAAAATGTGTTTGATTTTGTAACCCCATACCCGGACTTTGATGTACAAGGGATTTCCGACTATGCAAAGTCTAAGGGGGTAAAAATGATTATGCATAATGAAACCTCTGGTTCTGCAACGACCTATGAGCGTTATGCGGATACTGCTTTTCGCTTTATGAACAAGTACGGTTATCCGGCAGTAAAAACAGGCTATGTTGGAAAGATCATCCCGCGGGGTGAACATCATGATGGACAGTGGATGGTTAATCATTATGAACGAATTGCTCAAAAAGCGGCGGATTACAAGGTCATGCTGGATTCTCATGAACCCAATCGTCCTACTGGTCTGCACCGAACGTATCCGAACTGGATGGCTTATGAGTCGGGCAGGGGAAATGAATACAATGCCTTTAGTGATGGCAACCATCCGGATCATGAAACCATTTTGCCTTTTACCAGATTGATGGGAGGGCCAATGGATTATACACCTGGTATTTTTAAACTTCGTGGTTATGCAAGTTATGCACCCTCAAGGCAGGTTCATACTACGCTGGCCAAGCAGCTGGCTTTGTACGTGACCATTTATAGTCCGCTACAGATGGTAGCAGATTTACCGGAAAATTATGAGGCACATCCCGATGCGTTCCAGTTTATTAAAGAAGTAGCTGTTGACTGGGATGACACCAAAGTGGTGGAGGCAGAACCTGGAGCTTATATCACCATAGCCCGTAAAGCAAAGGGAACTGAAAACTGGTTTATTGGCGCAATTACGAATGAGAACGCCAGGACAGCTGTAATTCCATTGGACTTTCTTCAGCAAGGCAAAAAGTACAAAATGAATATTTACCGCGATGCAGATGATGCAGATTGGAAATCCAATCCGGAAGCTTATTTTATTGAACATGTTCATGCAGATGCAAAAACCATTCTTCGGTTAAAATTAGCACCGGGTGGTGGTGCAGCAATAAGTATAGTGGCTCAGTAGATAGAAAAAATAGAGCAGGGGAAACTCTGCTCTATTCTGCTTCTTGGTCTACTACTATTTTGATTTCATGGTCTGAAACGGTGATCAGTCTGTCTTTGTAAAGACCACCAATCACTTTTTTGAATGCATTTTTGCTTAGTTTAAAGCGGTCGTAGATGTCATCGGGCGAACTCTTATCGCCTAAATGTATAATACCTCCACAAGCTTTCAGCTCTTCCAATATGATGTCTTTGTTGTCCAGGATATGGCCATATCCCATAGGTTGCAGGCTAAGGTCTATTTTGCCGTCAACCCTTATTTTTTTAACCCAGCCTTTTCTGACTTCTCCAGGATTTAGTTCATCAAACAACTCATTGGTGTATAATAAACCAATATATTTATTGTCTATAATTGCATTGAAGCCCAGATCAGAGCGGTCAACAATTAATAAGCTCACTTCATCGCCTTCTTCCAGGTCAATGTCTTCTTCCTCCACAAAATTGGTGAGGCGGGAGGAGGCAACCATACGGTCATTATTGTCGTCAAGAAATACATACACCACATGTTTGTCGCCCTTAAACATAGGTCTTTTTTGTTCCTTTTGAGGTACATACACATCTTTGTCAATGCCAAGATCCATGAAAACGCCGTCTTCTCCTTCATCTACAACGGTTAAATAAGCGAAATCGCCCACACAGGCCAGAGGTCTTTTTGTTGTAGCCAGTAAACGGCCGTCTTTGTGTACATACACAAACACAGAGATATTTTCGCCAGTTTCAGTATTTGGGGGAACTTGATTATAAGGCAGTAAAACCTCTTTATCTCCGTCGGTTAAAATTAATCCGTTTTCGGTTTTATTGATGATCCTTAAATCGTTGTATTGTCCAATTGATATCATTTTGTTTGTTGTTAAGCCATCTTCTTCAATGGCTGGGTATAATATAAGTGTGCAAAGGTAATAAACTAAAGGCCCTTTATACGCTTATCAAAAACAAAAGATTTGGAATCGAGTAGTTTGATAAGTTTAAAATCGGTGTGCAGAGGGTTTAGCAGATAATTATATTCTCCATCAATTATAGAGGAACAGACCTTTAAAACCGGAGAACGACCCTTTTTTATCCAGTCTTCACCTAGTGCCTGGGTTAGGGGCATATGCTCAAAATCTGTCCAGTTGGCTGGCAAAGTATTATAATTAAGATCCAGAATAAGGAGGTCATCTGGAATTTCGATAGTCATTACCCTGAAATTTGAATTTAACCCGAGCTGATTTCTGTGTACAACATTTTCTAAACAGGCAAGGGAAATAGAACCGGATGTATAAATCACGTCTGTTTCATTCGGGTTCCACCTTGCAGCTCGTCCTGAGGCGATAAGGGCGGTAGCATATTTAGCCAATGTAATCCGATAAACAAGCATATTAGGCTAAGTCACCAAACTCAATTCTGATCAGTTCTTCTTCAATCAGGCTTATTCCGGTAATGGTATCCATCAGGTCGAAAGGAACCTGATTGCCAAGCCCGTAAGAAGGCATATTGAGCCACTGATGAAAAGCCTGTCCGGAACCAAAGACCTCCATGCCCTTATCAAACAAGGCAAAAGATTTTAATAATTTTTCACTTAAAGCCGCATCCAGCTTTAAATCATTGGTGGCGTAATTCTGGATGGTTTTAACTGTAGTTTTGAAAGTTTCCTGGAATTCTTCTTTTGAAAAACCAGATATAGAAATAAAATCAAGGGCTGCCTTTGCTGACAAGCCTTTTTTTGAACTGGTCAGCAGGCTGATTTGGTTCAGATAATAGGGCTGATAGGTCCCCATAACTTCATGAACACTATTTATAGCATTTTCAGTGTCGTTTTTAAAAGATTTTGTTGTTTTCTTTGCCATAGCTGCTCCATTTCCTTTAACTGGAATAAAGGTACGGAAAAATTTCCTGTTTTATGGGAAATTTTTCCGTTAGAGGATTTAACTATCTTGTACAACATCGTTTAGGTCGTCTGATGCCCTTTTAACTTCCGATTTAGCTTTATCTGCTACATCTTCTGCTTTCTTCTTTACTTTGCCAACGATTTCGTCTTTTGCATCTTCAGCTTCATCGAGTTCATGGCTAAATCTTCCTTTTATACTATGTAACTTGTCTTTTACGGTTTCGGCTAAATCACCCGCTTTATCAGAAATCTTTCCTCTGGTATTTTCGCCGCTTTCAGGGGCGAATAATATCCCTACCACTGCTCCAACAGCAAGCCCGGCAAGTAGAGCCACAATTGGCATTGATGAATCTGTTTTACGTGAGGCGCAGTCTGATAATAGTTTATTGAATTTCATAGTTCATTGTTTTTGTATAAAACACACTAAGGCTGATAGTGTTTTAAGAAAATTAAAAATTACCTTTGCACCACCCATTCTTATTGATGATTACAAAAAATAAACACCGGATCTTTTTAAGTCTTTTTTTCTTTATTTCAGGTTTTACCTTTGCTACCTGGGCTTCCAGGATTCCTACCATTAAAAGTACCTTTAACTTTAACGAAGCGGAACTTGGCTCGGCTTTGCTTGCCTTACCCATAGGTTCTCTGATAGGACTGCCTATTTCGGGATGGCTGGTTTCCCGGTTCAACAGCAGGGTGCCATTGGCATTTGGATATGGTTTAAATACAATAGCACTCGCCTTAATTGGTTTTGCACCTAATACGCTAAGTTTGATAGCAGCCATGGTGATGTTTGCCTTTACGACCAGAATCTTCAATATCTCAGTAAATACACAAGCGATTGCGCTTCAGAAACAATTTGACCGAAAAATAATTGGATCTTTTCATGGATTCTGGAGTACCGGTGGCATTGCAGGAATAGCATTTTCTACTTTTTTACTTGCATTGAATGTAAGTTTGCAACTTCATTTTATGATTGTGGGTGCGATGGCTTTAGCAGTAACCTGTTATTCCTATCGCTTTTTATTACAAAATGACAGGGCTAAGAGTGGAAATAAACTGGTTATCAGTAAGCCCGACCCTTATATATTATATCTGGGATTAGTGGTTTTCTTTGCTGCTATTTGTGAGGGTGGCATGTTTGACTGGAGCGGCATCTATTTTCAAGAGGTGATTAAAGTGAAGATCTTTACTTATGGTTACCTGATCTTTATGACTTTTATGGCCATGTCGAGATTTGCATCAGATTTGATTATTGTACGTATTGGCATGCCTGCAACTTATATAATGAGTGCTGTATGTATTGTATGTGGGATTTCAATGGCTATTATTTTTCCTCATTTCTGGACAGCAATGGCTGGTTTTTCACTAGTAGGATTCGGCACTGCAGCTGTTGTTCCAATGTCTTATGCACTTGCAGGCGCTTCCAGAAAATACTCTCCGGGGATGGCAATTTCTATCATCACAACTTATACCATTACAGGAATGTTACTGGGCCCGCCAATGATTGGATATCTTGCCCATGCCTTCAATTTAAGAGTGTCCTTTATTATTTTCGGTCTTTGCGGTTTAATGCTTGCTCCAATTTCTCAGTTGTTTTTTAAATACAAGAATTCACTGGATAAATCAGAATCATAGGTTTAAATTATTATCTTCAGTTTGTTATCTTTAAAAGAGGTGTTTTTGTTTATAATTCATAGTATGAATTATAAACAAAAATGAAGCAATAGTGCATTTTGGTCGCAGAATTGCTAGCTTGAAGCTATTATTTAACGTTTGATCCGTACCCTATGCCGCGCTGGACAAAAATCTTACTCAAAACATTAGGCTTAATTGTCGCTTTAATTGTCGTGATCTTCACTGCCCTGGGATTTTATGTGAATTCTCACAAGAAAGAACTACTGTCATCCATCACCAAAAAATTGAACGAAAATTTAAATGGAAGCTTGACAGTGGGTGATATGGACCCTACTTTTTTTAGCGGTTTTCCAGGAATTTCGCTTACCCTAAAAAATGTTATAATGAAGGATCAGCAGTGGAATAATCATAAGCATACGCTGCTGGATGCAAAAAGATTCAATGTAACCGTCAATGTGATGGCCTTATTGAAAGGTACCATAGAGATAAAAAAGGTAAGTATCAATGATGCTGCGGTTTACCTTTATACAGACAGTACGGGTTACAGCAATACGTCTATATTTAAAAAGAAGAAAAAAGAAGAACCTAAAAAAGACAATAATGAGTCTTCGGCGGAGATTAGAAAATTTGCACTTAACAGGGTAAGTTTTATTCTTGACAATCAAAAAGGTAACAAATTGTTTCAATTTGATGTTAATGAACTGGATGGAAATATGGAATACCCTGATTCTGGCTGGAATGCCAGCCTTCGGTTGAAGACCTTGGTGAAAAGCCTTGCATTTAATACCCAAAAGGGTTCTTTTATTAAAGACCGTCTTTTGGAAGGACCTTTTGCCATTCATTACGATAAGAAACACGAGCAGATCGTTGTTGCGCCAAACAGGTTGAAAATTGGAGACGAGGATTTTATTATCGGTGCCAAATTTGATGTAGGCGAAGGGCCTGCTAATTTTACCATCAATATAGAAGCCCCTGCCATTCTATGGAAGAATGCCTCTGCACTGCTTACACCCAATATCAGTAAGAAACTAAATATGTTCAATCTGGGATCTCCGATACATGTAACTTGCGATCTTATTGGTGACATGGGAGCCGGAGGAGATCCCAATATCCTTGTAAAGGCACGTGTTAGAAAGAATAAACTAACCATCCCTGGCGGGGAAATCCAGAACTGTAATTTTGACGGTGTTTACACCAATAACCATGTTCGCGACCGCGGGTTTAACGATGCAAATTCATCTGTTATCCTGTACCGTCTTGCGGGCGACTATGCTGAAATGCCTTTCAGTATCGATACCGCCGCAATTGTTAATTTTGAAAGACCTGTAGCAAAAGGTGTGTTCAAATCCAACTTTGATATGATAAAGATGAACAATGTGATCGCAGACAACTTACTGAAATTCAAAAAGGGCACTGCTCATGTTACTTTAGCTTTTAAAGCAGATGTAGTTAATTTTCAGCTCACTAAACCCTATGTTCAGGGGCTTGTGGATATAAAAAACGCAGATGTAGATTATGTGCCAAGAAAAATCAACTTTAAGAATACGGCCATTTCTCTAAATTTCACAGAAAAGGATCTCTTTATCCGCAATATCCGCCTTCAGAGTGGTAAGAGTATTGTAA
>NZ_DATMRL010000428.1:0-12718 GCF_035566355.1 Pedobacter sp. | reverse complement strand
CCGAAAAGCTTATGGTAACCAGGCTTCCTCCTGGTTCAATTATGCCTTGATGAACAAAGACAAAGAAGGATACGAATTTATAACCCGCATTATACTCGATAAAGCAATTCCTAACGCAGAAAAAGCAGACAATAAAAAGCTGATTGCCCATTTCTACACCCAACTTTCTACTATTTTAATGAACAATTATCAGTTTGCTAAAGCCGGATCTTATAATCAAAAGGCCATTGATTTACTGGAAAAAGAAAGCCCTGGATCAACTACCCTTTTATTTGCCTATTTGAATGGAATCAGCATCTCCTGTTATGAAAATAAAGCCAAACAAGCTATACCATTATTAAAAAAAGCACAGGGCTTGCTCAAGCCCTTTCCAGAATCCCTGAATTATCCTTTATACTACTACAATGAAGCATTGTATTATACCACCATCGCAGCATTTGACAAAGCACTGGCCAGTATAGATAAGGGTCTTGTTTTAGCAAAAAAATACAATCAGCACCAACTGTACCAGCAATTCATCTTTAGAAAATATGATGTTTACAGCCGCCAAAAATCCTATGATAAAGCCAGGCAAATCCTAATGGATATTATAAACGAGGGTACCCTTACAGCAAACATCAATGACAAAGCTGAAATATACTCTGAATTGGCCAAGACAAATGAACATCTGCAAAACTATAAAGAAGCTTATTTATGGTTAAACAAATCCCGGTTTTTAAAAGACAGTATTCAAAACAGCCAGACGAAACTTAAAATAAATGAGCTGGAAACAAAATACCGGACTGCACAAAATCAACAAAAGATCACTACACTACAAACTCAGAATGAACAATCCGCATTAAATACAAAAAACGAGCGCCTGTATAAATGGCTTTTAGGATCAGGCTGTCTATTATTACTGATGATACTCAGTTTCGTAGTTCTGAGTGCACGCAACAATCGAAAATTATCTGAGCAAAAAGAAATCAACTATCAGCAACAACTCAAGGACATGGAGCAAAAACAACAGCTAAAGGTAACTAAAGCAATGCTTGATGGAGAAGAAAATGAGCGGGAACGTGTGGCCAGAGACTTACACGACGGCCTGGGTGGCATGCTGGCCGGAGTAAAAATAGGCTTATCCGGATGGACCAACAACAATGCCTCAGTATCAGATGATAAAGACCTGCACCGCATCATCAATCAACTCGATACATCGGTAGGCGAACTGCGGCGTATTGCCCGCAATATGGTACCAGAAACCCTGTTGAAATTTGGTCTGGAAGTGGCCCTTAAAGATCTTTGCGAATTTTATATGCGCGATGGTTTACACATCGCATTTGAACCTTTTAATATTGAAAAAGATATTGTTTTAACCGTACAGTTAAATATATACCGCATTGTTCAGGAGTTAATTTCCAATGCCATAAAACATGCCCGGGCAACGCATATTATGCTTCAATGCAGCCAGAATGCCGACACCATTTTTATTACGATTGAAGATGATGGTATCGGATTTGATACCGAAATACTGGATGGCAAAAAAGGCATGGGATTAGACAATTTAAGAAACCGTATTGCGTTTCTTAAAGGTCGCTTTGAAATAACTTCGGCCCTTAACGAAGGGACAACCATTAATATTGAGCTCAACACAAATGCAGACAGATAAATTACGGACAGCCTTAGTAGATGACCACCCAATTGTAATCGAAGGGCTAAAGACCCTGCTTCAAAATGAAACGAACCTTGAGATAACAAGTACCTTCTTTAAAGGAGAAGATTTCCTGAGCTATATCAAAGTTAATCAGGTTGATCTTGTACTGCTGGACGTTACCCTTCCTGATATCAATGGAATGGATCTGTGTCAAATGATCAAAAGGGAATCTCTCTCTACCATTATCCTTATTCTAAGCAACCATACCGAAAGGAGCATAATTATGCAAACCATTCAAAATGGTGCCAGTGGATATTTGCTAAAAAACAGTTCTTTGGACGAGCTTAGACATTGTATTTCAGAAGCTGTAAAGGGAAATATTTGCTTTAGTAAAGAAGTTACCGAAATCATCAGCCGCCCTTCAAAAAATCAATTGCAAGACAGGCCACAGCTTACCCGTCGTGAAAAACAGATCTTATCGCTCCTGGCTCAAGGCAAAACAAGCCAGATTATTGCAGAAGAACTTTTTTTAAGTCCTCTCACCGTTGATACACACCGCAGGAACCTCATTCAGAAATTCAGTGCAAAAAATGTTGCTGAACTCATTATGGAAGCCAATCAGCTTGGACTATTATGAGTAGTATTGTACATTCAGTATTTCCAGATAAGCCGTCATTAAGGTTCTTAATCTATTTAGATCCTCCTGATCCACTGGAATATGCTCCTCTTTCCCCAGATCATCCCAAAACCTGATTTTGATACAATCATCTTTGTCCGGATCCACTTCAAAAGCTATCGCTTCCTCTGCATTCATAGGGCCGCCCTGAAACCCCAGGGTTATCCTGCTTGCCTCCGATAACTCATCATAATAGGTTTTATCTTTAAAAGTCAGATACCTTTTTACCCTGACATGGCTAGACACCAATTTAACCATGCGCTCAGAAAAGCCACGGCTCAACAAATACTCACCACCCAGCCGGTCATGATCTTGCCTGCCATACCCTCCCATGCTCGTTTCATTTTCTAAAAAATGGCCAATGTCATGGAGAAAGGCCGCAAGGACCATCTCATCTGAAGCACCTTCGTTTATGGCATGGTTTGCACATTGCGTCATATGCATCAACTGAGTTACGTTCTCTCCGTAATCTTCATTTCCATATTTTTCATAAAGACCAAATATCTCCTCAACTGAATGAGCAATTTCTTCTTTTGTTAAATTCATCCTCCAATTTTTAGCACACAGCAATACTAAACAATGTTTATAAAAAGAGAATATAGAAAATATTATGATATCGTTAAGAAGGCTATTTTTTAATGTGGCCGTGCTCAGGATTCATCTTTAGTGTTTTTCACTAAACCGATACCCGAAACAAAAAAGATAAGACCAATTATTCCCGCAACTACGAGTTCCCGGGTTTGAAGACTATGCTTTACAAAACCATAACCAGCATATATTAGCCCGATAATTCCTAAGATGGTTAAAATTGTCCCAAAAATTCGTTTTACATTCATAAGTCTTTTTGAATAAGACTACTACAATTCTTATGCCGCTAAATAGTACAGAGATCAGAAGTCTTACTTTCTCATGCTATTGATCCAATCCCGGATCAATTTCACCCCTTCTTTATGTACCACTGTCCGGGCAAGTTCTGGCATAGCAACTCCCGGCTCTGCACTATTCATTCTGTAAAGAAGTATAGACTGTGCCGCGTTACCTGGAATAACATCATAATTTAATCCGCCAGCTCCACCACCAGCCGAAACTGGTGCTTTTTTAATACCCAAATGATCTGGATTTGTCTGCTCATATTCCAAAAAGAGTCCTGTATTATACGCATCCCCACCTTTAGTATGGCAATGTGCACAATTGACATCC
The DNA here is from genome assembly GCF_035566355.1 of Pedobacter sp. GTDB lineage: Bacteria > Bacteroidota > Bacteroidia > Sphingobacteriales > Sphingobacteriaceae > Pedobacter. Next base: position 9,209 of record NZ_DATMRL010000428.1, on the reverse strand, counting down.
AAATAAGCCCTGGCCCGTTGTTCCAACGTAAAATGCTTGGCATCTGCCCAATTTGGAAGTTGCTTAACCTCAGTGATTGGCGGTAATTCCTTTAATATTCCTTTTTTAGCCCACTGCTGTAATTGGTTCTCTCCTTGTCCAGCTACGGTAAAATTCAGATTTCTGGCTTTAGGGCCTATCGGTGTCAAGACGTCATTTTTAATATGGCACCTTTTACAATCGTTGGTATTGGGTACCTGGTAATTGGTCAACATTTTGTTGTTATCGTTGTCCAGCAAGGTGATGGGAATTTTTGCTCCACTAATATGTTTTATAGCATCAGTCTGCTGTGCATTCCACAGATAATTCATCACTTTCCATTTTTTGTCTTTTGGGTCTTTAGCCAGCAACCGTGTCTCAATCATCACGTTTTGATGTTCTGTATTGGTGTAAGCAAAGTTTTTGATAATGATAGTCGAATCCGGAAAGTCAAGTGCTCCATTGGCCGTATACTTCATTGCTGTTCCTTTAGGCAGTACAATGAACCGCTTTTTCACTGCATAATCCGTAAATAGTGGCGTACTGAGTTCATAACTTACAACACCCTCTCCTGGAATCAACTTCTGGAGTTCTCCTTTAAAGAATCCATAGTCAGAAAGCTTTTCTTTAAACTGGAATTCAGTTTCTACCCTTTGACCAGACTTTCCCTTGCAACCATCTCCCACTACAAGAGCTAAGGAGACCACAAAAAGAAAAAGAGTACTAAAAATATACGTTTTACGCATGAAATACCTATAATTAAAATTCCTTATTTTATTGAGTTTTGATTGCCGGATTGCACTTAAAAGGCGCTATATCTGTTGTTGGTTTCCAATTCTGCACCTGATTTATATTTAAAAAATCGGCATTAACAAACACATTATCTCCAGTTTGGTCGATACAAATCGAATCTGGATTTAATGACATTCCCTTCGTCAAAATATTACTGGAAATACCATCATACATAATAAAAGGTATCCGCTTGTTTTTTCGTGCTGGCTCAAGACGGTTTAACTGCTGTTCAACCCCCACAAGTATTTTACCGATCCGGTGTTCATAAACAGGTTTAGGAAAAACAGGCCCCATAGTAATGGTGTTGTTATGTATATATATATTCTTAGAAATTGGATAATAGTTCGGATTCATTTTTTTTCCCGCCTCACTATCGACCGCAAACCCCGAAGCAATCATAATGGCCGAAGCATTGTTATTGAGGATTCGATTGTTATAAAGCTCAACATCAGATGCTGCCAATATAATGATCCCAGATCCAGGAGAGGCATTTCCTACCCCCCATGTTGTCCCGAAACTGCCTGACTTTGCAAAATTCCTAAAATTATTATCATGAATATGATTGTTGTAAGCTTTTACATGTCCGCCTCTTTTGGAAAGGTCGGGCAAATCGAAAACCAGAAATCCTGCCGTATTGTTGTAAAATTCGTTGTCATACACTTGGGCATGAGAAGTATTCTCGATTTCACAGCCCGCAACGTTCTTCGCTGCTTTACAATTTCTAACAACAGCGCTATCCGTTTGGCCAACATAGATTCCCGCATCAGAAGAACCTTCCGTATAGCAGTTTTCAATCAATACATTTTTACACATCACCGGATAAATTGCGTAGCCTCCACTGGTAGAATCAGCCTTACTCCATACCGCATGCAGATGAGTAATAGTTATGTCTCGGCTTTTGTTAATTTTCAGCAAATCTCCTTTAGAATCCCGGATAGTCATTCCCTCTATCTTAAAATCCTTTACATCCGTTACCCTGATCGCTTCTCCCCCCTGGCTTTGCCGGGTAAAGTCCAGTATCGTTTTATCATGCCCCTCCCCCAGTATCCTGATGTGGTTTACCTGAGCAATACTCAGATTATCAAATTTATAAAGCCCCTCTTTTAAAGTGATCGATGTGCTGTCCTTTATCGCTAAAAATGCATCAATAATCTTAGCCTCTTCTCCTGGCTTAAAACTAAGGTTGATTTTATAGTTGTCTTGATGATTGGCAGAATGCGTACAAGAAAGCTGTAAGACAGAACTAAACAGGAAAAAACATACGGTAATTTGGACTAATCGTTTCATAGCTGAGATTTATCATTAATAATTATTAAAGAACATTGTAGGCGTAAGTCAAATAGTAAACCGCCCCAATGTTTGGATTGGCAATACCAGTAGAATAGTATTTATTGGTCAGGTTTGTTCCGCCGAGCTTGATAGAAGAATGAGCTTTGATCAGTTTGTAACTCACCTGCGCATCAATTACTGCTGAAGAAGGTACTTGCCCTTGGGCTAAACCTCCGGAAACCACGTAGAAATAACCAGGTTTGTAGCGCATAGCCGTTCCGAAAGACCAAACTTGTTTTTTACCAAAACCAGTATTTCCAAATTCAAAATTCACATGGTAATGCGGGGTATTGAAATTATTGATCTGACTGTTGTTCTTATTTTTCAAATAATCAGAGTAATAATTGACCTTAGCCAGAAAATTATGAGACAAATCAATACTTAAACTTGCCGCATAACCGTATGTGTTGACCGTTTCGCCACCATTAAAAGCAATATTATACTGCACATAGGTACTGTGATCTTTAAAAGCATTTACATCATCTGTACCAGGCGTATTGGCAACATTTGCATAGCCAATGAAATTTTTCCATGTTGAAAAATAGCCCAATACATCAAACAAAAACCTGTCGGCAATCAAGGCAGAATAGCCCAGCTCAAAAGCATTTACAGACTGCGGCTTAATATCATTGTATTCAAATTTTTTCAATAAAGAAGCATTGCCTGATTGCTGATAAGCAGTTACACTTTCTAAAGTATAAGGCGCATATTGATCAAAATGGTATGTACCATTCAGTAAATAAGAAGACCCACCCGAAGAATAACTATTATAACCGCTAAGTGTATTCTGCAGTGCCTGGATATTAGAAGGAAAACTATAAGCATTCTGGTAAGAAAACCGAAGATAATTCTCCTTTGCCAACTCATATACAGCGGAAGCCCTTGAGGTCACCTTAGGCGACGAAAACAACGTATTCTTATCATATCTGAAAGAGGTACTTAGATTCAATTTATCTTCAGCCAATTTCTTACTCAGTTGCACATATGCGCTGTATTCTTTAACATTAATGGGCTGGTCTTTATCTGGAAAGAGTGTGTTTCTGCTATCCAGACGATAAAGGCGCCAATTCACTCCAGCTATAACACTCATAAATTTAACCAGTTCCGAAAAATTATATTGAGCTTCTGCATTATACAATTTACTTCGATCTAAGAACAAAGTTCCCCCTTCGGAAATCGGCGTATTTGAAATTTTATCTTTCAACGTATTAAACTCTGGAGTTCCCAGCTCCACCCGTCCCTTATCTGCAAAAGCTCTCGCCGCGAGGTTGGCGTCATTTAACGAGGCCCCTCCGGCAAGAGCGGTAAGTAAAGCAGAAGTATATTCGGGATACCAACCACCAGTATTGCCGTCGTAGCTGGTTTTCCAGGCCTCATTAATATACTGGGCCGTTGGTCCGGCAATAATCGTATTTCCCGAATTTTCCTGCGTGGTATAAGCGCGAACAAACCATTTATCACTCTTAAGCTCCACCCTGTACTGTGCGGCCTTAAAATTCTTAAGCTGATAACGCGTATCATTAGTATAAACAATATTCCCGGTACCAAAAGTACCAGACATAATGGCTTCCAGCTTTGGATTAATCTTATATCGAAATTCGGCATTGGCCTTAAACATCCTGGCGGTATTGTCCAGGTATCCATACTCAGGATAGCCTGTACGCGCCACATAATTAGGTTTTGCCAGCAAAGGATTTATGATTGGAGCCAGATCAGGATTACCTGCGAGAGCCCCCTGTAAAAAAGGATTAATATCTACAGAAGTTGCACTTCCATAATAATTTACACCATTATAATTCGGATCAGTAAATCTGGTGCCAGGACCGTTCTTATTGGTCGTATCAGTGGCTACCCAATCTTTAGCCTGTGTATATTGAGCATTGATTTTGAAGGCCATTTTCTCGTTGATCTTCTTCGCATAACGGATTGTCCAGTCATAATATGGAGAAGCACTCTGAGGGTCATTACTGCTGCTGCTTTTAATATGGTTTACCCCCTGAGTAACCAACACACTTAAACCCTGATACTTAAACGGATTTTTACTCGTCATAACCATGGTACCGTTTAAACCTCTGGAGCCATAGAGTGCAGACGAAGCTCCTGAAAGTACTTCTATATTATCCACATCCAGCTCTGTCAAACTGATCGCAGAACCCAGTGGAAAATTGAGCCCGGGTGCCTGGTTATCCATCCCATCTACAATCTGTGTAAAATTGGTGTTCCCACTGGTGTTAAAGCCCCTGGTCGTGACACTTGTAAAACCAATACTGGATACAGTCACATCTACCCCCTTTAAACCTTGTAACATATCCATATAGCTCAGTTGTGCAGAATTGGTAATGTCTTTACTGCTGATTTGTTCAATGGTAACAGGAGAAGATAGTTTTTTCTGGACCACCCTGCTTGCCGACACCACCACTTCCTGTCCCAGGATAGAGGTGGGCTTAAGGATAATTTCAATTGGACTTGTAAAATTCTGAACGGTTACCTTTTGAGTTTCAAAACCAATAGAAGAAATAATGAGGGTAAGCGGCAAAGCCTTCTTCACCGTCAACTGAAATTTTCCACGGTCATCTGAATAGGTACCCTCATTTGAATTTTCTACATGGATAGACACTGCATAGACCGGTTCCAACGTAGCCTCATTTTTCAGTGTCCCCCTAATGGTCTGCGCCTGGAGACTTGCCACCATAAAAACAGGAAATAGCAAAAAGCATAGTATGTTTTTTTTCATGCCCGATAGGTTTTAGTTGATTTGGTTAGTGCAATATAAATCGCATAAACCTCAATACAGTCTCTTAAAACCTATTTTGGGGTGAAATACCGCAATTATGGGGTGAATAGAAAACTCTTAAATTGATTTTGATAAGAGGCAGATACCGGAACCTGGACATCTGGAAAAACATTAAATTGCAGCAAATAGCCTTTAGCCGTTTTTCGCGAAGAAGAAACATGTTTTATATTGACCGCATAAGAACGGTGAACCCTCACAAATCCTAAATGGCTGCACTTTTCCTCTATTTTTTTCAACGTAGTCCGAACCAGTTCTTTTTTAACTACACCACCAAGCAAATAATATATTTCTACATAATTGTCCTCTGATTTAAAAAACAACAAATGATCGGTATGCAGGGTAAACACCACCTTTCCATTTTCATCTTCAATGGGTAAATTATCCAGATGCACTTTCGATTCATTCATTTTGGAAAGAACACAGGCCAGTTGATGTTTATGTGATGCAAATAAAACGAGCAGAGAGATGATGTAAGGAATGATGGCGATCAGTAAAGTATATTTAAAAGTATCAAGATAATAACCAATGGTTAGATCGGGATGGTTATTGAACTGCCAGTCCACTGCAAGAACCACTGCAGATAAAATCATCATTTCACCAATGCCCCAGAGCACATACTGCACACAGGTCAGCATTTCCAGATGAAACCATTTTCTTAAGCCAAATTGAGTAAGCGCAAGGGTTGCAGCGCCCAGGATTGAAAAAACACTGATAATCTCAAAAAAAGATAAATTGGTTACACTATACCATTTATTGATATTAAAAGGAATAAAAATATAGGTAAAAGAAAGGCTAAAAACAAAAATGATCAGAATAAATATATTTTTGTCTCTAGTCGTGTTCAGCAAGGAAAAACGGCTTTCCAATGCCATTTTAATCGTCGGACTAACCTTAAAAGATGTGATTCCTTGCATGAGGTTAAATTAAGAATTAAATACCCTTAATTTAATCATTTTTCAGATAATGGCTAATATTCTTTGAAAGAATTTAATAACTTACCATAAACTAATCATTCTAAGAATAATGATAGATTCCATTACCGCAGTTTTTGAGCTCCAGCAAAAAAACAAATACGCACTTAGGTACAGTACTGCCCGGCAGCGGATCAATAAGTTGCAGGCATTAAAATCAAGCATTCAGACGTTTGAAGAAGAGATCTATACTTCTTTACAAACCGATTTAAGAAAAAGCAGATTTGAATCTGCTGTTACTGAGCTCATTTTTATCTACAGTGAGATAGATTTCGCCATTAAGAAGCTTAAAAAGTGGATGAGACCAGCCTATGCAGGCAAAAATATTGCGAGTTTATTTGCTAAAAACAGAATCTATTATGAACCAAAAGGCGTTTGTCTGATCATTTCACCGTGGAATTATCCATTTCAGCTCATGATGAGCCCCTTACTTTCTGCAATAGCAGCAGGCAATTGTGCAATTTTAAAACCATCTGAATTCAGTTCTGCTACCAGCGCAGTCATTACAAAAATCATTGACAAAACATTCAGCAAAGATGAAATAGCTTGTTTCGAAGGCGATCAATCCGTTTCGGAAGCATTGCTTAAACTCCCCTTTGACCATATTTTCTTTACTGGAAGTACTGCCGTAGGAAAGGTGGTAATGAAAGCAGCAGCAGAAAACCTCAGTTCAGTAACTCTGGAGCTGGGTGGAAAGTCGCCGGTAGTAGTTGATGAAACTGCAAAAATAAAAAATGCAGCAACTAAAATAGCCTGGGGTAAACTGATCAATGCCGGACAAACCTGCATCGCACCTGATCATGTATTTGTACACAGATCCAAACTAGAGGAGTTCATAACACACTATAAAATTGCAGCCGCGGCTATGTTTTTGAAGGAGAACGGACAGAGCAATGAATTATCTTATGCGAAGATCATCAATAAAAGGCATGCTGACCGTTTAATGGACCTGATCAATGACGCCGTAGATAAAGGAGCTAATGTTGCCTGGGGAGGAGGAGCCGTTTTAGAAGAACTCAGCATTCAACCCACGCTCCTTTACAACCTCTCTGCCGACGCCAAAATTATGGGGGAAGAGATTTTCGGCCCCATACTTCCTGTGATACCTTATGATACTTTGGAGGATCCGATGGATAGGATCAACGAAAAAAACAAGCCCCTGGCCCTTTATATCTTCAGCGAAAGCAAGACCAATATTAAACGTTTACTAACTGGTACCAGCTCCGGCGGTGCGTGCATCAATGATGTCTTGATTCATATTTCAAATCCCAATTTACCCTTTGGCGGAGTAAACGGAAGCGGAGTGGGCAGTTGCCATGGAATTTTTGGTTTCAAAACATTTTCACACGAAAGAGCCGTTGTCTTTCAATCTTCCCTAAATATGTCTGAAATCATTTATCCGCCTTACGCAAAGAAAGGATGGGTACTGAAAATGCTGACTAAATTCATGTGATGAATAATTATATAATTTATCCTTGCCTTTGGTCAAACAGAGGCAAGGATAAGAATGGACCTACTTCAAACTTAATTCTATTACAGGAATTTCATAAGGCGGTTTTGATTTAGGAAGACTTAAAACCAAGCCGTTTCCCTCAGGCTTAAACAAAATTTCCGAGTCGTCATTCAGAAATTGTGCATAGCTGATTTTACCGTTATAATTAGGTAAACTGATTTTGCCGTCGGCCGGATAATCAAAAAGATGCAGGTATAATTTCTTCTTAGACGGATTGTAAGTTACCCTCACATTCATTTCCTTTGGTAAATTGTATTCATCAGGAGGAAAAGTACAATCATATATTGCCTGATTATTGGCATGCATCCAATAACCCAGACTATCCAGTGCTTTGTTGGCTCTATAGTCAAATTCGCCGCGTGCAGTTGGCCCTACGTTTAAAATCAGATTGCCACCATTTGCTACAGAGGTGGTCAACAGATCTAGCAGTTGATACTGACTTTTCCAGGTGTTTTCATCTCTGAAATAGCCCCATGAGCCTGAAAAAGTTTGACAGGTTTCCCAATATTTACCCTTATATTTTAGAAGTTCTGCAGGCTTTACCTGTTCTGGTGTTACAAAATCATAACCATCGCTATACTCTTTCAAGTCTGCTCGATCATCCAGAATAATATTGGGTTGAAGTTTTCTTATGGTTTTCACAAGGTCAACAGAACCCCAATCTTCACGCCCTTTGCCAAATTTTCCCGGATAAGAAAAATCGAGCCAAAGAATATCAATTTTCCCGTAGTTGGTCAATAGTTCTGTAATTTGATTTTTCAGGTAGGCTCTATAACGCCCCATATCCTTCCCTTTGTTTAATCGCGCATAAGCCGTCTCTTTACTCGCCTCATTTCCATCTACCCTAAGTGGATGCGTATCATCAACTGTAAAATCAGGATGGTGCCAATCGATTAAAGAATAATAAAATCCAATTTTAATTCCCTCCGCGCGAAAAGCCTCTACAAACTCTTTCACCAAATCACGCTTAGCCTGCGTTTTGGTAGATTTGTAGTCCGTATACTTTGAATCAAACAGACAAAAACCTTCGTGATGTTTGGTCGTCAGCACCGCATATTTCATACCGGCAGCCTTAGCTTTTTTTGCCCACTCCTTTGGATTAAACTCATCAGGATTGAAGTTATCGAAGTATTTCTGATATTGATCATTCGTAATTCTTTCATAGTTTCTCACCCATTCATGCCTTGCAGGCAATGAATATAATCCCCAGTGGATAAACATCCCGAAACGTGCATCTGTCCACCACTGCATGCGGTGGGACTTTTGAGCCGGCGTTTCTCCCAACAATGATTTTGTTTGAGAAAAAACGGGAAATGAGAAAGCAAAAATGCAGAGAAGCAGGACCGTTCTTAAGTTTTTCATAAAAGTGTTTAGTCTAGAATAAAACACGATTAAGATACCGAAGCTATGAATAGCGAGGATGCCCTTTTCTTACCATTCGTTCAGTCATTTTGGCATCTCAAAGATCCAGCTTAAAACTAATCGATCCTGGCTCTTCTAAGTCTTAAAGAATTCAGAATTACAGATACCGAACTAAAACTCATCGCTAATGCCGCCAGCATCGGAGATAACAAAATTCCAAAAAACGGATACAAAATACCCGCTGCAACCGGTATGCCTAAAACATTATATCCAAGAGCGAAAAACAGATTCCCCTTTATATTTCCCATTACTTTATGACTCAGCAACCTCGCTTTTGCAATCCCGTTTAAATCACCTTTGACCAATGTGATGGCAGCACTTTCAATAGCAACATCAGTTCCTGTACCCATCGCAATACCAATATCCGCCT
>NZ_DATMRL010000427.1:0-5253 GCF_035566355.1 Pedobacter sp. | reverse complement strand
ACCTTTCCGCTTGGCTTGCAAATGCGGTAGCATTCCTTTAGAAAAACAACCTTCTCTTTGTAATTCCTGATTTCGTGAGCAGCAGATAGAAGAAAAATAATATCCACTGAATTATCTTCTAACGGAATTATGCTTGTTTTTATCTCAACCGTATTTGGGTAAGTCAAACTAACTTTTCTGGCTCTGATAATAGCAGGCTCGGTATGCCTTTTCGGGTCATAGAAGTCAAATACTTTTAAGTCCGATTGTGGGAAATTGCTTTTAATAATAAAGCTTGTTTCATCAAATCCTGCGTTGATATTCACGATGCTTCTTGCATTGGGATCTATTCCAGAATTTTTAAGCCAATGAAAATTATAATATCCCGAAAAATCATATACGTAAGCCGAAACGATCAAAGGCATGATCAGGCCATAAAGAAATGCTATTACTATTATCCAAAACACCTGATCTGAAAATTCAATTGTGGCATGGCTAATAATTAATAATACCAAAGCACACAATCCCAGTACATAAAAATGTCGGTTGAAACTTAAAATATTAAAAACGCCCTGAAAACTTTTTCTTTCTAGCCCCATTGTTCCGTTTTTCCTTTCTTCCAATAATATGGAATGTTTTCAATAATAAAGGCATTAGCCAATATGGGATTTCTCAAGTTCAATACGCGTAAAAATTCAAAATCGTAATCTATAACTTTTACTGGCTTTGGTATCCAGTTTTCCCTTACACCTTCAATAATTAAAACTTCTTTAGTTTGTGGGTTATATGTAAAAGTGAACGGTAATGGACCTGCAAACTTTCTTGCTTCCTTCCAATCGTTAAATGGTGAATGTTCTGGTAGAGGTACTTCTTCAGCTTTTCCCACAGTCATTCTGAATTTTGATTTAATTGAAGCTATTTCCAGTGTGTTTGTTTGCTCAATTTTGTTGATATCTGTTGTTGTATACTTATAATGGGTAAAGATATTACCCACAAATTCCATTTTCTTTTTATCCGTTTCGGATTTTAGGATATATAAACCACGCAGATACTTTCCACGGCTATTGGTATAGCGAACAAATACGCGGTAACCGATTAGAAAAAAGTCATTGCCCATAACTCTTGGGAAGCCCCTTGGCCGCAATGCCTTTGTTTGTACCATCGCGACAGCTACAAATGCCCATTCATCCTGAAATATATCTAGCTGCAAACATTCAGGGATAAGATTTTGGAGCTGAACTTTTGGAACCGCAAATGTCAAAACAAGCGAGCTTTCAAAAAAAGCTTCAACAGCAAACGGATGGTTCTTTAGAAATGAAAACATTAGGCTTTTTGAGTACTTTTTTTGTTGAGAACAAACTCGTTATAGTAAACCGTCAAAATTAGCATACCTGCAAATATAGAATTGAATTTGCCCCACAGCAATAATTCAGGAACAAAAATAAATTCAAGCGTATTCATGGTCCCAATAATAATTATCTGTGTTATAGCATTTAACTTACTTTTAAATCTACTTAGAATCCATATAGACATCATAATTTCCAGTATTCCTATTATCGATGTAAGTAATCTCGCATGTTCACTGCCTAAGATGGTTGAAACGATCATTTCATGCCTTGGAACAAGGTTCAACACCTTACAGAATAAGCCATTAATTGCCCAAATTACGGCAATACAGTAGTTTAGTATCTTATGCATTATTGAATTTTTAACTTATTAATCATGCTTTTAACTGTGACAACTCAGAACAAACAAAAACCTCCTTTTTACTTAGAGCTGCTGCAAGGCTTGTTTTACGGTGTCCTTGTTGGGCTTGGAAATGGGTATTCTTTCGCCAGACATTAACTGTAGAATGCCACCGTCTTCTTTTAGCCAGCTCTTTACGTATTTTGGATTTACTAAGTGGCTTTGGTGAGTTCTTAAAAATCCATTGGGATTACCCAAATGTATTTTCGAAGTAAAACCTGCTTGCCACTCTTTCTCATTCCTTCAATTCGCAAACCTTTAACCTTCTTTTAAACATTAAAAACTCTATGGTCGTAAAGAATAAATATATTAATGAAAAAATCATTAAAGTTGTCAAAAAACTTACATTGTATAAAAGAAAATCAATTGATACATTAATGACTAAATAAGTAACACAACTTAGAGGGAAGCCCAAAAAGGTCAAAAACGATAAAAAGCGATTATTTCTAATATTTCCTATTAGATTTAGAAAAAAAGCTAAAGAACAAATAACCATTACAACAAGATATATAGAAGAAAGACCTAAATTTAATAGTATATCTAAAATGTACAAAACTGTTTCAAAGAAGCCTCCGTCAGTTGGCTTTGTTTCCGCAATAACAACTCTATAAATAAAAAATAGCGCTATACTTATTAAAAAATTGATTATCCAAAACCTAAAGATTATTTTTTTCATCTCTTGTTAGCAGTGTTCTACAATTTATTAAATTCCCAGAACAATCATCCCTATTTTTAAAAAACTATGCCAGATAAAACAATTGAGCACAACACAAAACAACCGGAAGCCTGTGAAAACATGACAGACATCCGCCAGGAAATAGACTCAATAGACCAGCAAATCATTTCCCTAATCGGCAAACGCTACCAATACGTACAAGCAGCTTCTAAATTTAAAACCAGCGAAACCTCTGTAAAGGCACCGGAAAGATTTGCTGCAATGCTTTTAGAAAGAAGGAAATGGGCTGAAATACAAAGTCTTGATCCAGATGTTATTGAAAAAGTATATACAGATCTGGTTCATTATTTCATTGCCGAAGAACTCAAACATTGGAAAGCAAAGGGTTAAACCGAAAGTATCTTGGATATGAAACCATCATGTGTAGTACATGATAGCTTCATAACCTTTAAAAATATATAGATGAAAATTAACTTCTTCGCTTGCCTATTATTCTTGATTGGCAGTGTTAATAGCCTTGCACAAAATCAGCACCACACGGTAAATTCACTACTGCGTCAAATGACCGATTCCATTACAAAAAATCATTATGCTGGTATTCGCAGCCTTCTTATCGCAAAGAACAATCAAGTGGTCTATGAACAATATTTCGATGGTTTTGGCCAGGATTCTCTGAACGATTCCCGCTCATCCTTTAAGTCGGTTACCAGTTTGCTAATTGGAATCGCCATCGACAAAGGTTTTATCAAAGATATTAACCAGAAAATCTATACTTTTTTCCCGGAGTATCCATTCTTAAAAACCGATCCGTATAAAAAACTCATGACCATTAAAAATCTGTTAGAAATGAAATCAGGAGTCGATTGCGAGGAATTTAACGGAACCAAAGATTGTGAGGAGGAAATGAGTTTAAGCAAGAATTGGGTTAAATACGCATTAGCATTGCCAATGAAAAACAAGCCGGGTGAAGTATGGTCCTATACCTCTATCGATCCAATGATTTTAGGTGGTGTAATCTGCAAAGCTAGCCATATGTCTGTTCAGGATTTTGCAGATAAATATTTATTCAGGCCACTTGCAATTACCCGTTATAAATGGACTATAGATCCCAGTGGAAATGGGATGACCGCCGGATCATTCTTCATCAGATCCCTGGACATGATGAAAATTGGTCAGTTGGTTAAGGATAAAGGACTTTGGGGCAGCAAGCAGATCGTTTCAAAAAAATGGATCAACGAATCTACCCGTTGTGACATCGCCATCCAAGACTTCTCCAACATGAAATCAAGCAGAAGTAAATTTGCCATACCACAACCCACCTATTATGGTTTTTACTGGTACAGCGAAAAAATAAAAACGAAAGATTTACAGGAAGATCTACTCTTTGCATCAGGTAACGGCGGGCAATTTATTTTTATAAACAAACGGCTAAACCTCATCGTCGTTTTCACCCAAAAAAATTACGGGTCTTATAAAGGAAAACAGGCTTTTGAAATTCTAGCCAAGTACATCTTACCTAATTATAGTTTAAAAAAAACCTAAAACAATAGTACATCGCAAATCAGGAACAATTACTCACCTTTGATTCCACAACATAAATGGAAAAACTATTAAAATATATACATTCCCTAACCGAATTTTCAGAAGAAAGCTGGAGCCTATTGCAACCCGCATTATCAAAAAGACAGTTCAATAAAAACGGCTACTTACTAAAAGAAGGAACTGTCTGCCAATCCTTATTTTACATAGAAACAGGTTATTGCAAGAGCTTTTATCAACTTGATGGAACCATTAAAAACACAGGTTTCTTCTTTGAAAATGACATTGCTACAAACATCAACAGCTTTGGCAGCGGAGAAAAATCAAAATTTAACATTATCGCCTGCGAATCACTAGAAGTTGTCATTTTCGATAAGCAAAAATTATTTGAAGCCGCAAAACAATCACCGCAAATCGAGGCCTTAGGACGCAACTGCATACGTTTATTCGCTTCAAAGCAAGAAGAATTCTCCACCATATTCAAGCTGTATACCGCTCAGGAACGTCTGGCCTACTTAGAGCTTAATCATCCCGAAATGCTGCAAAGAGTTTCTTTGACACAACTGGCCTCATTTCTCGGAGTTGCGAGGGAAACTTTGAGCAGGATCAGAAAAAGACGGATCCAATAATTTTGTGACGATCGTCACAGGATAAGCTTATTCGCTTTGCTGAATTTTGTAATGAACAAAATATAAATGTTAAAAAATAAATTATGCAACAATTGAGAAAAATTGACGAGCAAGCAAACATCCTGACCTGGTTTGAAATTCCTGTAGCCGACATTGACCGGGCAAAAACCTTCTACGAAACCATTTTAGATATTAAAATGATCAAACGAAATGATGGAACAGATGAAAGCATTTTCTTTCCTTACGATCCAAATGTAATCCAGGCTACTTCGGGAAGAGTAACCGGAGTATTATCTAAGTCAGAAAGAAACACACCCTCTGCTAGTGGCACGTTAATTTACATCAACGCGAGCCCAAACATACAGACAGTCTTAGACAAAGTAGAGCAAGCAGGTGGCAAGATCATCTCGCCAAAAATCCAGATCCCACCAGGATTTATAGCTATAATTATGGACAGCGAGGGTAACCGAATTGGACTACACGCCGAAAAATAACTCCTTACTTTTCCGTCTTCGTCTTGACTTTGATTTCTTCCAAAGTATATGCCTTATAGATTACACCTAATCGAAGGGCATTTTCTTCAACCGTAGAATCAAATCCTGCCTCCATACGTCTTTTATTTACATTTTTGGGGTCTTTGATTGGTACAACATATTCAAAGGCCTCCTTTTTTCCAGTTTCGGG
>NZ_DATMRL010000426.1:0-20952 GCF_035566355.1 Pedobacter sp. | reverse complement strand
CTGTGCTGGTAATTTCTTTCATTGGGTATTTGCCAAAGGAAGTGAGTGTTTCGGCAAATATGGGGAATGTGGTGCTGGAGCAGAGTTTGTCGAAGTTGGACGAAGTTCAGGTGATTGCTTATGGTACGACTACGCAGAGGCTAAGTACAGGAAATGTGACGACGATTAAGGCGGATGTGATTGAAAAGCAGCCAGTGAATAATCCTCTACTGGCCTTGCAGGGTAGGGTTCCGGGATTGTTTATTGAACAGGCGACAGGTTTTGCAGGAACAGGGGTTAAAGTGAGAATACAGGGAGAGAATAGTATCAGTAATGGTAATGATCCATTATATGTAATTGATGGGATACCATTTATGTCTCAATTACTGTCTCTAGGTGATATAACATCGGTACAAGGAAGATCCGATAATAATTCCTCTGGAAATCCCCTAAGCTTTATTAATCCCTATGATATTGAAAGTATCGATGTGTTAAAAGATGCGGATGCAACCGCAATTTATGGTTCTCGTGCGGCTAATGGGGCGATACTTATTACGACAAAAAAAGGAAAAGCAGGAGATATGCGGGTGAATCTGAATCTTCAATCTGGCTGGGCAAAAGTGCCTCGTAAGTTGGATCTCATGAACTCCCAACAGTACCTTGAAATGAGACGAGAAGCACTCAAAAATGATGGTATTGTCACTCCAGACCCAGGTCCATATTCGGACAGCGATTTGAATGGTAATTGGGATACTTCACGTTATACAGACTGGCAAAAGGAACTAATAGGAGGAAATGCTACCTATCAAGATTTAAACACTTTTGTCTCAGGAGGGAATGACCGAACGACTTTTTTAGTCGGTGCAGGTCGTCACAGGGAAACCACTGTTTTCCCTGGTCATTATGCAGATAGTAAAACATCTGTACGATTTAATCTCATTAATACCTCAGCGAATCAAAAATTTAAAATTCAGTTTTCAGGCGCGTACTTATTTGATAACAATCAATTGCCAAATCAAGACTTAACCTTAACTGCAATGATATTAGCGCCTGTCTCTCCGGCTTTATACAAATCCGATGGTAGCATCAATTGGGCACCGACTACTTTAGGGAATTCAACTTTTATATCTAATCCGATAGGTTACATGTTTAATAGTTTTTTAAATAAAACATCAAATTTGATGAGTAACTTAACTTTGAGTTATCAAATTATGCCTGGACTAGATATTAAATCCGAATTTGGTTACAATAAATTAAATACTGATATAATTAAGAAAAACCTTGTTCAGTCTCAACCGCCTGAGATTCTGCTAGATGCTTCTCGATCAACGGTTTTCATAAATAATGATATCAATTCCTGGTCTATCGAACCCCAATTAACTTATAACCACAATATCAGCAGAGGTAAGATAGAACTGCTTTTGGGCACCACAATTTCTAAGAATACAAGTTTAGGATCAGGTATTTTAGCCTCTGGTTTTAGTAATGACCTCGTAATGGAAGATATACTTTCTGCAACAAGTGTTAGTGCGATGTCTTCAATTAATTCTATTTACAAGTACAATGCCCTGTTTGGTCGGATCAATTATAATTGGGAGGATAGGTACATCATAAATTTAACAGGAAGAAGAGATGGAAGTTCACGTTTTGGCCCCCAAAGTCAGTTCCACAATTTTACTTCAGTTGGTGGTGCCTGGATCTTTTCCAATGAAGAATTTATTAAAGAGCATTTCAGTTGGTTAAGTTTTGGAAAGTTAAGAGCGAGTTATGGAACGACTGGCAACGATCAGATCGGAGATTATCGGTTTCTGAGTTTATATGATCCTCTTCAACAACAAATTCCTTATCAGGGAATTGTCGCCTATCAACCAAACCGTTTAACTAATCCTTATTTGGAATGGGAGGAAACACGTAAATTACAATTTGGCTTGGATTTGGGTTTTCTAAAAGATAGAATACTGCTCAATGCAAATTATTATAGGAACCGATCCTCAAATCAGTTAAGCAGCTATGTTCTTCCAATAACAACTGGCTTTGGATTTATCGATAAGAATAAAATAGATAAAGTAGAAAATTCGGGGTGGGATTTAATGATCGCGAGCACGAATATCCAAAACAAGAATTTTAAATGGTCTAGTAGTATCAATGTGACGGTACCTAAAACATTATTAAGACAAACAAACGATGTTAGATTTCCTGCAACGGTAATAGTTGGGGCACCATTAAGTGCGATTAAGGTTTATCATTTTTTAGGTGTAGATCCTGCAACAGGAGTTTATCAATTTGAAGATCATAATGGAAATCCAACATCGACGCCCGATCCAGCTTTAGATGCGAATGTTTTACTTGATCTTGCACCTAAATTCTATGGGGGATTTTCAAACTCATTTTCCTACAAAGGTTTTCAGTTAGATTTTTTATTCTCTTTTGTCAAACAGATTGGCCAAAATCAGGGGTTTGGATTTTACACACCAAGTGATGGATATGGTAAAGGAAATCAATTGGTATCCTTATTGGATCGTTGGCAAAGGCCAGGAGATATTTCCTCCATACAGAGATACACAACAAATAGATCTGATGTAACCCAAGCTTGGCGTAATGCAGTAAACAGTGATGCAACTTGGGCAGATGCTTCTTATATCCGTTTAAAAAATGTTTCTCTGTCCTGGCAATTGCCTGAGAACTGGAGTAAGCATGCAAATTTACAAAACTGCAGCTTATTTGTACAAGGTCAAAATCTCTGGACTTTCACAAGGTATAAAGGACTGGATCCCGAAACAAAAGGCTCGACAACACTTCCTCCTTTACGAGTAGTTACCATAGGTTTAAAAGTTACGTTATAAATGTTTTCAATCTAAAAAATAACAAAATGAATTGCAAAATAATTTCCATTTTGAGTTTAATGTTTGCTACCATCGCACTTAGCAATTGTAAAAAGCTCGTTGAGGTTGATGGTCCGGTAACCAGTGTCAGTTCAAAGAATGTTTACAACAATGATGCAACCGCTGTTGGAGCAATCACTTCCTTATATGTAAATTTAAGTAATGGTAGTCCAGTAAATCCACAAGAACTTAGTGGTCTGTCTGGTATTGGTGGCTTATCTGGGGATGAGTTTGATTATTATTCTGGAGCTGGAAACTCGACTTTGAGCGTATATTATCAAAATAACCTCAACTCACAATTTATAGGTAATGATTTCTGGGGAAATACTTACCAGAGACTCTATACAGTAAATGCGGCTTTGGAAGGACTCGAATCCTCTATTGGACTCAGTCCTGCGATAAAGCAGCAATTAATGGGAGAAGCTCATTTTATGCGTGCTTTTTATTATTTCTATCTGGTGAATTTATACGGTGATGTGCCATTGGTATTAAGTACAGATTATACAGTCAATGCGGTGATTAAAAGATCAGCAAAAGCAGATGTCTACAGTCAAATTGTGACAGACTTGAAAGAAGCGCAAAACCTTTTAAGCGAGAGTTACTTAAGTGGTGACGGGAAAACATCCTATCCACTTGGATCCGAAGAACGGGTGAGACCGAATAAATGGGCAGCAATAGCTTTATTGGCAAGAGTATATTTGTTTACGGAACAATGGACAAATGCGGAGATACAGGCTTCAATGATTTTAGCAAATACTTCATTGTTTCAATTGGAATCGCTGGATAAAGTATTTTTGAAGAATAATAGTGAGGCAATTTGGCAACTGCAGCCTACTAAACTCCGATTTAACACACAAGAAGGAGAGATTTTTGTGATACCACAAGGAGGGCCGGCTTCTTATAATCCTGTTTACCTGAGTAGAGAATTGCTCAAAGATTTTGAAACAGGTGATCAACGTAAAAATAACTGGATAAGTAGTGTGAATGCAAATAGCACGATCTATTATTATCCGTATAAGTACAAAATCAAAAGTTCATCTTTAACAGATGTACCAGTTACCGAGTATAGTACAGTAATGCGCTTAGCTGAACTGTATTTAATTCGTGCAGAATCCAGAGCACAACTGGGTAATCTAGCTGATGCCATTTCCGATGTTGATCGGATCAGGAGCAGGGCTGGGTTGCCTCTGGTTAAGGATACCAATCCAAATATCAATCAAGAAAATCTGATTACACTTATTTTAAAGGAAAAACGAATAGAATTTTTTACAGAATGGGGACACCGGTGGTTAGATCTTAAACGGACAGGAAAAGTAGACGAAGTGATGTCTAAAGTTACGCCAAAGAAAAGTAATGGCGGCGCATGGAAAAGTTATCAGCAGTATTATCCAATTTATTATTACGAATTGCAAAGCAATCCAAATTTAACGCAAACCCCGGGATTTTAATAGTAACAATGATGAGAATTTTTTTAACAATGATTTTGCTTCTGAGTACAAATGCCTTATTTGCACAGAAGCAAGAAATAAGCGGACATGCAATTTCAACACTAGGGAAGCCGTTGATAGACTCCACTACTTATAAGAAATGGACACATGTTGAAAGCCCACACATAACGAATAATGGAAAATTTGCTTCTTACGTCATTAGGAATGATTCTATGACTGATGATTATACGGCTGTTTTGGCTGATGACGGCGGCAAATGGACGGTTAAATTGCCTGGTATTACTGATGTCAAATTTACGGGTGATAGTAGGATGGCAGTTTTTATGAAGAATGATACCTTGTTTATTTTAAATCTTGGAGGTAACTATTTTGATAAAATATCGAATGTTAGTATGTTTATTGCATCCGATAAGCCAAATGGAGAATGGATTGCTTTTAAATATATTTCATCTGATAATTTGGTCTTGTATAATGTTCGTTCAGGAGAGAAGAAAGTTTACCCAGATATTAGTAGTTCCTATTTTAGTGACGACGGAAAATCCTTGGTACTTCTGAGAGAGGATAGTGTGAGTAAAAGTCAATCACTTGGCTTTCTTGAGCTGAACACTGGAAGAATATTTAAGGCTTGGACAGGTCGAGGTCTGGTTAGCATGCAGATAAATTCATCCGCAACCCAATCAGTACTGATACTTTTAGATGAAGACAAAAGTAGTAAATCGATTTGGTTTTATGAGCGAGGAACGCCTGGGCTTGACTTATTGGTA
Source organism: Pedobacter sp. (assembly GCF_035566355.1). Taxonomy (GTDB): domain Bacteria; phylum Bacteroidota; class Bacteroidia; order Sphingobacteriales; family Sphingobacteriaceae; genus Pedobacter. The sequence continues at coordinate 15,879 of NZ_DATMRL010000426.1, read as the reverse complement.
AATAATATGATCTTAGGAATAGATAGTTCCTGGGTTTTCGACGATTATACAAAAATTAGCGGCAGTGGCAAGTACGTTTCTTTTTCTATAAAAGGAAAGAAACACGAATCTGTCAATCTGGACTCTGGAAATTCTACTGTTAATGTTTGGAGTTATTTAGATGCAAAATTGCAATCACTCCAATCGGAAGAAGGAGAGCAACTGACTATATATCGATTTGTAATCAATCGTAAAAATCATAAAATTACGCAGTTGTGTAAAGATGGTGAAACTGTAGGGAGTATTAGTGGAGATGATGATACCTATGTCGTTGAGCGCGTTACTGGTGATACAGATGGGTTTGAAGCGAATTGGAATCATTTTGCTCAAAGAAGCTACTATGTCAAATCAGTAAAAGATAATAGTGATGTCTTACTAAAAATAAAAGGATATCATGCAGTACTTCTTTCTCCTGATGGGAAGTATGCGGTATATTATGACAGGGAGACTTCGAGTTATTTTAGTTATGAAGTAGCATCAGGGGTATATCGAAACATTACTTCTGGAATGAATGTTCCCTGGTACTCTTATTATAGGGAGGACGCCTCTCATGCTCCCAGGGGTGTTTGTGGTTGGGGGAATAACGATGAATGGGTATTAATTTATGATAAGTTCGATATTTGGAAGATAGATCTACTTGGGAAGAGAAAGCCTGTGAACCTAACAAATGGATATGGATTACGTAATGCTGTTATTTTTTATCTTGCTCTCCCAGAATCTTGTGGCCGGACATTTTCTGATTCGGATGCCCTTATTTTAAATGCTGTAAATGTACAGAGCAAGCAAAATGGATTTTTTCAAAAGAAGATAGATCAAGGTGGTGACCCTAGTGTTTTAACAATGGGAAATTACATTTACCAACTGGTTAATAATTTCTATGTATATAGCGGAGGCGCATATCCAATGAAGGCAAAGGGGGCGTCTACGTACATTGTTAGCAGGATGAGTGCGGATGAATCTCCCAACTATTTTTTGACCAATGATTTTAAGCGATTTAAGCAATTAAGTTATGTACGCCCGGAAAAGAAGTTTAATTGGTTCAAAACAGAGTTGCATACATGGAAGAAGAGTGATGGTACAATCGGTCAAGGTATACTTTATAAGCCTGAAAACTTTGATCCTTCGAGGAAATACCCTGTGATATTTCATTATTATGAGAAGAAGACTTTTTCCTTGAATGAATATTTAACCCCTCAAAATCTTGTTTCTGGATGTAATATTGATATACCCACATACGTCAGTAATGGCTATATCGTTTTTACGCCTGATATTGATTATGTTATTGGAGATCCAATGCAGGGGACATTTGATGCTGTGATCTCGGCAGCTAATTATGTATCTCAATTACCTTTTATAGAAAGCAAAAAGATGGGAATAGGAGGGTGTAGTTTTGGAGGATTGCAGACCAATTATTTAGTCACACATTCCAATTTATTCGCGGCAGCTTATTCGGCATCCTCCTTATCTGATTTGGTGAGCGCTTATGATGATGTACCTATGAGGTATGGCAGTAGCCAAAATTATTTTGAAGAAGGTCAGGGCCGTATGGGAGTTCCATTATGGGAGGCTCCGGAAAAATATGTTAAAAACTCACCTATTTTTAGTGCAAATAAGGTCACAACCCCATTACTGCTCATGCATACCACTCAAGATGCCGGCTGTTCGTTTTCGCAAGCACTTGAGCTGTACACAGCCTTACGCAGATTAGGCAAAAGAGTCTGGTTGCTGGAGTATACGGAAGGTAGTCATGGAGTTTATGGAAAGTCTGCGGACGACTATGCTTTCCGCTTGAGGCAATTCTTTGACCACTACTTAATGGGGGACGCAGCACCTAGATGGATGACCCGCGGCGTTCCGGCCAGATTAAAAGGAATAGATAATGGTCTTAGTTTGGATTCTAGTATAATGACCCCTGGACCAGGATTACTAAACACTGAAGAACAAAAAAAGTAAATTCTAAGATGAGTATAAAACCTATACATATCACATTGAAATAAATAATAAAAACTAATACAAAATAGATGAAAAAAATAGTATTGAGTTTGGCTTTTTTAAGCCTTACAAGCCTGGGCTTTGCTCAAAAAGGAACTGATTATACAATAGTGCCGTCTTTGGTAACGGACGCTAAGGAAAAAGGAAATGTCAAGTTAGCTGACTCTCTGGCACAGGATTATATAAACAATTATCTTTTTAAATTAAAGGACGATAAACTGATGGATAAGGAAAATTTGCTATTTATTAGTAGAAATATGAATACTACAGATAGTAAAGGTTTTAAGCTTTTTTTTAAGCAGAAAGATAAGATAAATTCAATTTTGGGACCAGATAAAGCTGAGTATGCAATTCGAGGTGCAATAGGCAAACAATTTCTTCCAAAAGAAATTCGGGAAAATAAACCCGGGGCAGATTGGGGGCCTACAGAATATACAGTCACCACTAAATTTGGTGCTTTAGGTCAAGAAGCGATATATGGAAGAAAGTTGGCATATTATTTTAACGTTAACGATTGGAATAATTACGGTAAATACTATATGCTTTATTTTAAAACGGCTTTGAAGCGACCAGAATTTGATGTCAATAATATGACCTGGTCCGTGTTTCAAAATGTAAGTGATCCTAAAGTTTTGAAGTTTGCTTGTGATGTAGTGATGAAATACGCAATGGAAACCTGGTATCAAAATGATCCTGTGGCCTGGGATACATATGCGAATCTATTGCACAAAACTGGAAAAACAAGTTTGGCAATCGAGTGGGAAGAGAAGGCTGCAAAAATGAAAATTGGACTGCCCGATGAGAAGTTATATACAGAGGCTTTAGATAAAATGAGGAAGGGCTTGCCCACTTGGCCTACACCTGCAAATAACTAATTACACATGAATCACAAAATATTAATATCAATGCTCTTTTTAGTGGTTGGGTATACCGCGGTAGCACAACAAGTGCTACTGCTTTACCCGGATTCCATTCCAAATTCAACGGTCAAATTGAGTAAGGATGAACAACCAACACTGGAAATATACTTACCTGTTAAAGAAAAAGCTAATGGAACAGCAGTGATCATTTTCCCGGGAGGAGCTTATGCTTTCCTTGCCTATGCAGAAGAAGGAACTACAATCGCTAAAGCCTTTGCCGAAAAAGGGATTGCTGCCTTTGTCGTTAAATACCGACTGCCGAAGAATGAGACTATGCGGGATAAAAGTCTCAGTCCATTAATGGATGCGCAACAGGCGATTAAAATGGTACGGTCGAAAGCTATGGAATGGAATCTGGATCCAAAGAAGATCGGTGTCGTTGGCTACAGTGCAGGGGGGCATTTGGCTTCCACTTTAGGTACCCACTTTTCTAAAAGCTATATCCCTAATACAGAAAATATCAGCCTCCGACCAGACTTTATGATCCTGGTTTATCCAGTGATTAGTATGGAGGATAAGCTGACCCATGTAGGATCTAAGATTTCATTATTGGGGATGGAGCCAAGTAAGGAGAAAGTGGCTTTGTTCTCCAATGAACTGCAGGTGACTAAAGACACTCCGCCGACTTATTTGACGCATTGTGGGGATGACAATACTGTGGATGTGAACAACAGCATTGTGTTTTATCAGGCGCTGCAGAAGAATGGGGTAGATGCGGAATTGCACTTGTTTCCGAAAGGGAATCATGGGTTTACGCAGAGGTTGCCTGTGAGTGAGTGGATGGAGCCGATGTTGGGGTTTTTGAAGAGGGAGGGGAATTAAATTGAACCATAACTAAACTGATGAATATGAAATTAAAATTATCTACAATATGCTTCGCCTTGTGTGCAATCATACTGTGTTCCTGCAAAAAGCAGGACGTTAAATTGACTCCTTTAGCGAGTATTCAGATCACCAATGCGGTGGTTGGTGGCAGTGATCTGCAGTTCGGAACTAACGTTGCGACTGTTCCTAATAATGGCTATACCGCTTATGGTATTTTAACTGGAAGCCAGGTATTGAAATTGTCCTCAACTGTTGCGCCTAATCCGGTGTATTATAATCAGACCAAGGATTTTGTAAATGGTGGTGTGTATTCTTTGTTCTTAACAGGAACTCCCGATGCTCTTAACGGGATTTTTATGAAAGAAGAGAATATTCCTTCGCATACGGCTGATGTTTTTGGTGCGAGGGTGATTAACCTGGTTACCGGTGGTGTTCCGATTAGTGTGAACCTTCAAGGTAGTGCTAATGGTTCTTTTGTGAGTAGCCTTGCTTATAAAGCGATTTCGACTTTCAAGGATGTTTCTTCAGTAGCTGCTGAGGGGGATAAGGTTTTTGAATTTAGAAATGCAGCTACGGGTGATTTGATTACTTCGTTTACGGTACCTGGTTATGATATGCCAAGGTTCAGGAATATCACCCTGGTAGTTGCCGGAGGAGTAGGAGCAGAAACCATTATTCGTACTAATAATTACTAACTCTGTTGTTTATGAACTCAAAAAAGAGAATTCTGCTGGTAGAGATTATTAGTGCGCTGTTTATTCTGCTATTTGTCTACGCTGCTTTAACTAAAGTGACCGACTATCAGAAATTCAGAATTGAACTAGGAAAGTCTCCTTTGCTAAACAGTTATGCTGGGATAATTGCCGTTGAAATACCTGGAATTGAACTGCTGATTTCCCTACTCATTGCCACTAAACGATTTCAATATTATGCCTTGTATTTTGCATTTAGTTTAATGGTTATTTTTTCGACCTATATCATAGCCATTTTGAAATTCAGTCCTTATGTTCCATGTTCTTGTGGGGGCATCTTGCAAAACATGACTTGGAACCAGCATTTGATTTTCAATGTGGGATTTGTGTTGCTAGGTGCTATAGCTGTTTTATTATATCCTAAAAAGAACTTATCTGCAGTAAGAGGGAAAGCTTGCACCCTGTAATGTAGGCAATTACTTAAACAACTAAAATAATGAAAACTAGAAATTTATTAATGACAGCTGCTTTTGTGTTGGCTGTGACCTCAACCTTTGCGATTAAAACGACAGGAGCAACAGTCGATTATCTCTCTTGGACACTTGCGGGTAAATGTTACGTTGGCCGTGGAACAGATCAACAAAACTGCGACCAGTCCTATACTGGCGCGCAATGTACATACAATGGCCAGCCTGCATATGTTTATAACGTTATTGGATTCCCTCCCCCAACATGTACAATTCCTCTAAGACGATTTTAATCATTTCAATTTGCCTGGGTTATTTGTAACCCAGGCTATATAACTTTTTTATGATGTTAAAGAAAATACTATTATTGGTCACTTGCCTTTTAGGTAGTGTTTTGACGGTAGTTTTATTGTGTTTCTTTTCTGGTGCTTTCAGGCACAACAAGAATAACTTTGTCCGTTTGCTACCTCCCTTTAAAGTGAAGGCCGGTAATATTTTAGATTTTAAGATTGAAGGCTGCAATTTCGCAGGTTATAGCCGTGATTCCATTTATATAGGGAATTTGTATACACCTGACAGGCTGGTCAAAGTTGACTCTGGCTTAAGAGATACACTAGCCGTGAAGTTAGGCATTCCAGATCGGACTAAATTAACCAAGGGTTATACTAATTTGGTTACTGACAATTCGGTTTACATACTGGATGGAAACCAGCCCTTATTGCTTAAAGGAAATAACAGGAACAGAATTCTTAAACCAGCGTCTAAGCCACCTTATTTTACCCAGGCCATTCATTCTGGGGGTAGTTCCTTTGTTTTAAGGGTTGTTCAGGCTGGTCAGAATAAGCTGGTTACTTATAAAACCGACTCTGCAGGATTTAGGATGCCAGCAAACCTTTTGGAAAAACAGGTAGATGGAATTTTTTGTACAGACGGAAACCTGGTTAAGGTCCCAAATTCTAAGAAAGTTATCTATGTGTATTATTACAGGAACCAGTTCCTCTGTGCAGATGACAATCTGAACTTGTTATATAAAGGAAAAACTATTGATACGGTTTCTCGTGCCCATATTAAAGTAGATTATATCAAGTCGCTAAATGAAACGACAATTTCATCACCGCCACTATATGTAAACAAGCAAAGCGCAGCGAACGAAAAATATTTGTTTGTCCATTCGGCATTAATGGCAGATAACGAAGTCGCCGAATCATTGGATAAGGTATCGGTGATTGATGTATATGCAGTGAAAGATGGAAAATACCAGTTTAGCTTTTACCTGCCAGATTTCAGAGGGAACAAGATTCGTGATTTTAGAGTATACGGTCAATCGCTCTATGCTCTCTATGATCACTATCTATACAAATACCAATTAAACTTTTAGAACAATCACCTAAGATTAACATCTCTACCTATGACTAAATATCTTCAAAAAGCCGGACCTGACCACCTCCACAGACACAGATGAAACGATTATTTCTTTCTTTAGCTTTAGCCGGTTTACTGCTTAAAGTCTCCGCTCAGGAGCAACAGCGTATTGCCCCGGCGTATCCTTTGATTACGCATGATCCTTATTTTAGTATCTGGTCCAGCACTGATGAGCTGAATAGCAGTGCTACCGCCCATTGGACGGCAGCTTCGCAATCCATGACCGGCCTGGTGAAGGTAGATGGCGTAACCTATCGGGTACTGGGACAAAACGTGCAAAGTTACCAGAGCATTATTGCCACCAGTGATGAAAGCCCTTACACCGTGAAATACACCGAAACGGCTCCCGGAGATGACTGGATGCAGCCGGGCTATGACGATAAAGAGTGGAAGGCCGGCAAAGCGCCATTTGGAAACTATATCAAGGACGGTACACTCTGGGAGAGTCATGACCTGTGGACACGAAGAACTTTTGATATCGGTGAGGCATCTGCAGGTGAGCTGTTCTTAAAAATATCTCACGATGACCATATTAAAGTATACCTCAACGGAGCAGAAATTTACAATTATGAAGGGTTTACAGCTCAATATGTTTATCTCCCTATTGCCAATGCGGCAAAAAGTAAATTAAAAAGTAAAGGTAATGTACTGGCTATTCATATCCTGAATACGGGTGGTGGGGCTTTTCTGGATGCCGGTGTTTCGCGTTTAGCTGCCGTTCCCGGGCAGAAAGGAATAGAGAAAGCCGTGCAGACTGCCGTGAAGATCAATGCCACACAAACCAGCTATCAATTTACCTGTGGTAAGGTAGATCTGACCCTTACCTTCACCTCGCCATTACTGATGGATGACCTGAAGCTGTTGTCCAGACCTGTATCTTATATTTCCTATAAGTTGGCCGCCAATGACAAGGCTGCTCACCAGGTATCGGTATACTTTGGGGCTTCTTCCAACATTTGCGTAAATGTACCTTCACAGCCCGTTGTAGCCACTAAATATACTTCCGGGCAGTTGGCTGTTTTAAAAGCAGGCACTAAAGAACAACCCATATTAAAGAAAAAAGGAGATGACCTGCGCATCGACTGGGGCTATATGTATGTTGCAGCTCCCGCAGCAGCACATCCGGTGCAATACATCAGCGTGGGCGATGACGCCATGAAAGCATTTGCTAATGGTAAGATGGCCAGTACGAAACAGGATAAAGAATTGGTATTAAGCACTGTCGTAAACCTGGGTGCGGTCAACAGTACCGGCAAAGAACAACTGTTCCTGCTGGGTTATGATGACCTGTTTGCCCTGCAATACTTCAATACCAACCTCAAAGCCTGGTGGAAAAATGCTACTGCTCAAACCATCGATAAACAATTGAATGCGGCTTACACCGGCTATGCCTCCATACTGAAAAAATGTACGGTCTTCAATGCGCAACTGCACAAAGATGCTGTGGCCACTGGTGGGGAATCTTACGCTAAACTCTGCGAACTGGCCTATAGACAGGCGATTGCAGCACATAAATTAGTGAAGAGCCCACAGGGAGATCTTCTTTTTCTTTCCAAAGAAAATTTCAGCAACGGTTGTATCAATACTGTAGATGTTACTTATCCCTCTTCTCCATTATTTCTGCTGTATAATCCTGACTTGCTGAAAGGGATGATGAACGGCATTTTCTATTACAGTGAAAGCGGAAAGTGGAATAAGCCATTTCCAGCACATGATCTGGGGGCCTATCCGATGGCAAACGGACAATTATATGGGGAAGATATGCCGGTTGAAGAAGCTGGGAATATGGTCATTCTGGCTACAGCAATTGCGAAGGTTGAAGGCCATGCAGACTATGCTAAAAAGCACTGGAAAACATTATCTATTTGGGCAGATTACCTGAGTAAAGAAGGCTTTGATCCGGCCAATCAGCCGTGTACAGATGATTTTGCTGGGCATACAGCCAGGAATGCAAATTTATCTGTTAAAGCCATAGTTGCCTTGGGTGGTTATGGAATGCTTGCAGAGAAATTGGGTATGACTGCCGAAGCGGCAAAATATAAAACCATGGCAAAAGAGATGGTGTTGAAATGGATGGATATGGCCTATGATGGAGATCATTATTCACTCACCTTTGATCAAAAAGATACCTGGAGCCAGAAATATAATCTGGTATGGGACAAAGTACTGGACCTTGGTCTCTTTCCAAAATCGGTTTTTGAAAAGGAAGTGAAGTACTACCTGACCAAACAAAATGCTTTTGGATTGCCGCTGGACAGTCGCCGCAGCTATACCAAATCAGACTGGATCATGTGGACGGCTACGCTGACCGATAACCGTGCAGATTTTGAAAAGTTTATAGATCCGATATATAAATATGCAATTGAGACTTCTGCCAGAGTGCCATTAAGCGACTGGCATGAAACAACGGATGGGAAACAGGTGGGTTTCCAGGCGCGCAGCGTAGTTGGCGGATATGCTATTAAACTTCTTTACGATAGGTTGCACCGTAAATAATGGATTGAGAAATAAACCAAAATAATCTACCTATGACTAAATACCTTCAAAAAACCGGTGCTGAACTTTTCTTTGCTTTGCTGGAGGAAATAGGGAACACCCGCAAACCTATCGAGCCTTTGTTCTCCGACCGGTTGACGCATGCGCATTATACGCTAACCTCTGACATTTTTGATATTATCGCTAATAACAATCAAAAGCAAACTGCTAAACTTTTGATTGGGGTTAGGAAGTTGCTGGTTAAACTCAGGCAGATCAAGGGTGTGGATTTGTTGATTCGTTTTGATCCTGAACTGACGGAGATTGGTGGTGCTGCGGGGAAGGGGGAGCCTGATATTTTTCGGTTGAAGCTGGTTAACCTGGTATTGAGTGAGCTGGATAGGGTGATTGATTTTATCATTGAGTATAAACCGATACCGCGGGTGCCGAAGAAGATTTGATAAATGTTATAGTGATGTTGCAGGAAACGAATATTTATACAAGGGGTTTTAGTCTGGCAGAGGTGGATCATTGTCCTCCAGACTTTAAACGATTAAAGGTATTGCAGTCTTTGATTGAACTGGATTTTAGGTATAACCGGGATATTATGGTGTATGCGGTTAAAATGGATACCAGCATTCATGCTTTGAACAGATTTGCGAAGGCTTATTTGGGGAGATCGGTTTATGAGTTGCTGCAGGATAGGATTTACCGGGAGGCTTTGTATTTGCTGCAGTATACGAAGCATTCGGTTAAGGAGATTTCGGAACTGCTGGGGTTTAGCGATTTGCCATATTTCAGCAGGTGGTTTAAACAGAGAAATGGCCAGACGGCTAAACATTACAGAAACCAAAACGCTATTTATAAAAAGCATTTAAAAACATTAAACTATGAACAAAACCATTGGCGAAGCCATTGACTACTTAATATTGACTACTTAATACAGCAAAACGGGCAGTATAGAAAAGACATCGCAGATTTGCTTAAAATAAGTGGAAGCACTTTAACCGATATCATCCGCAATGAAAAGGAGCTGAGTTTTTTGATGGGTGTACGGTTATTGGAACATTTCGAACTGTCTATTGATGAGTTTCTGAGCTTGTTGAGTAGAGAAGAGATAGATAGAAAAGCACTGTCGAGTATCAAGTTTTTTGAAAAGAAAAAACGAAAAGAGCATAGGGTGGGCTAAACCCTTTTTTTTATCAGTTCCTCAATCAAATTTTTGCCAATAATTATTATAAATCTAACCAAATGTAAATTTTATGATCAAAACTAGTGACCTGGTCCAGTATTTCTGGACTCATTCTAACCTCATCACCACCAAAGAAGGTGTTGAAGCGACGCTTCATGGCGACAAACTTATTGAGGTGAGTGTAATGCTCCGCAACCATGAGGAAAATGAAGTGCGGCTCCAGCTGAGAAGTGCTTTTAATTCGCCATTAAGGTTCATTGAGGCCTTTAACCTGCAAAACCCGGAAGACATCAAAAAAATCAGCATTGAAAACCTGATGATCTTGTATAAAAACGGGAAGGCGGAACTGAGTGTAACGGAATATCCAAACAACTAAACGAAACAACTAAATCAACGCCCCACACGAAAACAACATTTAAATTAATGAAACTCAAATACGAAAAACCAAAGATGGAAATCGTTCCAATGAACGATAACACTTTGAACAGACTCCTCCACATTTTAACCAAAAGAAAGAAGCTGGACGAAAATTTTGGTGCCTACCTGCAAAGAGTAATGGTGGCTAAGTACTGCCTGGAAACCCACGATATGTGGGAATTGGGTAAAGTGATTACCAGTGCTTATTATATCTCCTATGGTTTTATACTGGTCTATTATTATAATGCCAATGGAAAGTTGTGCGTTTGGAAACTCTTTAAAGCGGGCGACATTGTTGCGGGTAATAGTTTCTTAAATGAAGAGGGCTGCTTGTATCATATGAAAATTTTCAAAGGCACCAATATATTGGAAATTACCATTGATCAAATGAAAACGGGTTATGTAAGTGTTCCTGGCATGCTTGAACTGACCAAAAGAACGGTGGCTTCTTTTGAGAAAAGAGATTTTTACCAGTTTGAAGCGCTTCGCAGGGGTGGAAAGGCATGTGTGTTACATCTTTACAAGGAAAATCCAGGCCTCCTTCCTCCGGGTAGCCTTATTAGTGATGCTTTTCTGGCCAGTTTACTGAATATGTCTGAAGATAATCTGCAACGTTTAAGGGCTATCCTGATTTCTGAGGGTGAATTACCGAATAAAAGGGGCTAAACCCTGAAAATTCGGTTGCTTGATGCTGCGGTGCAGTCCTATCTTTAGGTATACTAAATTAAACAACTCTTATATATGAAAACTACGCTACTCGGTTACCCATTTACATTTCGAATTAAAATAAACACTGCAGCCTTTCTTGGCCTGGTTAGCCCTGGCTTTGGTGTGGTCGGTTAATACCTGCGGGTGCCAGTGGTTCTGGTATCCGCTCGTTTCTTTCTGAATATTCGCCGCGGTGCACAGCGGAATAGAGTATATAAATCATCCATTTTTTTACATTAAAATTCATTAACATGAAAAAATCGTTTAAAGCGGCTTTAATGGTCGTGCTGTGTGCTGGCGGATTGACCGCGGCTTTTGCTTTTACTAAATCGGCGTCTGTTCAAAAGGCGGGTTTGATTGCTTACACGTACAATTTGGGTACGTCTGCTGGTGCAAGGAATGCGTCTAACTGGACGCTGGCTACGGGTTCTACGCCGAGTTGTGGTGCTGCGGGTTCGGTGCCTTGTAAGGTGGTGTTTGATTCTTCGGTGTATCCTACCTTGCAGGATTATATTAATGACCAGCATTTTACAAGTGATGCTGAAGTGGCTTACGGGCCTGGTGTTGTGAGTAAGCAATAACCTTCTTTGAAAAATATGTTTTCTGATCGCGCTGAGCCTTACAGGCTCTGAGGCTTGATCATGAAAACATATTTTTCCTGGGTGCAGACCGGGTTGGTGTATTAGCTTTTCCGGGTGGTGACCTGGAAAGGCCGAGATCCCGGATCAGGTCCAGGATGACAGCAACCATAATTTGGGTACATAAAACCCGCAGCGGGCAGCAATGCTCTGTTCTGCGGGTTTTTATTTTTTAATCAATTTTAAACTTAAATATTTATGAATAACCAATTACGATTGAACATGTATTTGATGAAGAAGAACCGGGCTTGCCTGGTTTTTAAGAAGGACGGGATACTTTTTAGGGTGAACCATTTGACGCAAGCGCTACAGTTTGTGGCGGAGATGGAGCAGCTGGCTAAGGCCATTGATACTGGTGCTGCGCAGGAGTGGTATTATGAGCTGGTGGATGACCGGGCTAAGAAGCTGGTTTTTGAATGTGGTTTTGACCTGGGAGTGTTGTCTTTGTGTGTGTGGAAACCTGATGATACCTCTGCCAAATTTTTAAGCAAGGTGTTTTGCTGGGAAGGCAGTAGTGTTGAATTTAGAAAAGCAGTGCGGGATTTAGCCCTGATGGCCAGTTGTGCCAGGATATTTAATGTATACAGAAAGGGGTGAGTTATGGCAAGGTTGTTTGTGTCTACAAAGGATGTGCAGATTTTGACGGGTAAGGGGAAAACTGCTGCGCATCGGTTAATTATGGCCATCAAGAAGTCATTTGATAAGCAGAAATACCTGCCGCTTACGGTTCAGGAGTTTTGCGAGTATACGGGTTTGCCTTTGGATATAGTGGTGGAGCAGTTGAGGTGAATAAGATACCGGAATTTATCTAATAATACCGGATGATATCCTATTGTACCGCCTTGCTAGGATGCTGTAAGTGCTTGATATACTTTTGTTTTGTAGGCTTTTGAAATCGCCGTGGCGCCGCGGTTGAATTTGAAGCTTTATGAATTAACAAGAATAATTAACATTTAAAATTTCTAGAAAATGGGAAAGTTTTTAAAAGGAATCCTTGGTGGATTCAGCGGAAAAGTGGGCGCCGTAATTGGTGCAGTTTATAGAGGCGTTGACTACATGCGGAGTTTACCACGCAAGTCTAACAAACCTGCAACACAGGCTCAATTGACACAGCGTTTGATTTTTCAAATCGTAGTTGGTTTTTTCAGGCCTATTAATGGCCTGATTAAAATTGGTTATCAGAGTTACAGGGGTAAGCAATCACCTATTAATGCTGCGGTGGCTTACCACATAGACAAAGCGGTTACCGGTGTTTATCCAAACCTGAGCATCGATTTTCCAAAGGTAAAGTTTAGCAAGGGACATTTGCTGAGGCCTTCTATTGTTGGTGTGGAGTCTGTGGCTACGGCTAAGGTGAAGTTTGAGTGGCTGAACAATGCGCCTACTATCGGTACGAGTACTGCTGCAACGGATCTGGCTACGCTGTTGCTGTATAACCCGACTAAGGAGTTGTTCCTGTCGGTGGAGGACATCGCTGCACGTAGTGCTTTAAGTTTTACGTTGCCGGTACCTGCCGACTGGATTGGGGACAACGTGCATTGCTGGATGAGCTTTGTGAGTGTGAACCGCAAAGAGGTAAGTGATAGTGCATATCTCGGCGTAACTGTAGTGTTATAGTGATAAGGCGCTGGCATGGTGTAGGCCTGCCAGCGCCTTAATTAAATCTTTAAATCAAAAATTATGAAGTTTTTAAAATTGAAATATTGGGGATTGGATCTCCTGGATTCCTTTATCGGGTTAAAAAACTCGTTTAATGGAGTTAAGAAAGAATATCATTTACTGGGCTGTTTGTCTATCATCTGGTTGTTATGGCCGAGGTTATTGGACGGCAGTGACCCGCAGGCGGGCTATGTTGATCAGAGCATATTGGGGCAGATGATTTTAGCCATTATTGGCTTTTTATTGCTGCTGGCTTTGTGCTGGTGGTTGTTGGGGCGGTTCTGGAGGGGACTGGGATTGCCGGATATGGAATTTATGGTTTCACAATTTAAACGCTTACGGACATGGCAACAGTTAAGTTTTTATATGGGGCTATTTGCCTTATTGCTTTTAGCTGGGGTAGGCTGCCTGGCAGCAATCTGCTAAATATTGCAAGAGCGGAGATTGGTGTAAGGGAGGCAACTAATAGTAATGATGGTAAGCGTGTGGAGGAATATCTTGCAGCAGTTGGGTTGAAAAAAGGTCAACCATACTGTGCCGCCTATATATCCTGGTGTTTTAAAAAAGCGGGTTATTCTGCACCGCGAACGGGATGGTGCCCTGCATTGTTTCCCAAAGATAAACTGGTTAAAGAACCTTTTCCGGGCTGTGTGTTTGGCTTGTATTTCCCGGCTTTAAAACGTGTTGCACATGTTGGTTTGGTGGAGAGCATCCGGGGAAAGTACTGCATCACTATTGAAGGAAACACCAATCCGGAAGGAAGCCGTGATGGTGGTGGCGTTTACAGACGCATGCGGTATAGAAAAACGATCAGTAAATATTCAAACTGGCTTTAACATGGAAATAGAAGAGCAAATAAAAGGATCGATTCTGCACGTGCTTAATTTTATGATCAGGGAATTGCTTAAACAGTGCTTTAAGTTGGCCTTTAAAAAGGAGCTTTCGGATTTGAAAGGATTGGTGAGGCCGGATTCGATATGCCACGTTACCGAGGAGGGTTATGTGTGCTGTGGGGTGGAACTCGAGTTGCTGGAGATATTGGATGATGAACCAATTAAACAGATGCTGGTATCTATAGATCAGATTTTGAATTGCATAGATAGGTATCTGCTGATCAATAATCTGGATATGGAAGAGCTGTTAGAGGAAGAGCTCCATGAGCAGAATGCTTACGAATCGATTTCTATCTATGTGTATAAGCAAAAATGTAATGGCAGCTATAAAACCATATGCAAAAATATTAATGCGGTATATCTGACTTTTGAGCATGTTTTATACCATTGTGCGCATCAATTTATAAGAGGGAAACTGGATGTATTTGATGGAGCTTTCGACTTTTTCTGGGAGCAGAATGATAGACTGGAAACCGATGATCACAATGCACTTTTACTCCTGGATTTAATGAAAAGCTTGAGGTATAACCCCTTCGCAGGCTAGGCGTGAAATCCAGAAAGAAAAGAAGGTGTGAGGGAGAGGGCCTTTTGGTCTTTGTGCCCCCTTCGGGCACCTAAGAGCAGGCAGCCCTCGAGCTTACCCTTCTTTTCTTTTCAAACTAAACGATTAAACAAGAAAAACATGGCAAGATTTAAAAATGGCATACAAGGCCTTTTTACAGGTAAAATAGGTAATTTAATTGGCGTAGAACTTAAGGGGCAACAATTTGGCAGGAGCCTCCCAAGGCCTTCAAAGAAACCACCAACGTATGGACAGCTCAATCAAAGAGCAAAGTTTGGAGTAGCCATGAATTGGTTAAGGCCTTTGAGGCCTTTTATCAATATCGGCTATCAAAGCGGGCAAGACAATGCCACGCCGCTAAACCGGGCGTTATCTTATCACCTTACAGAAGCCATGCTGGGCACAGGGCCAGATGATTATCAAATGGATTATGCAAAAGTGATTTTAAGCAGGGGAGCGTTGGTTACTTCCTGGGTTTTGGAAGTGATTTCAGAGCAAAACGATATTCTTTACATCAGATGGGATAATCCACCAGAATCCAGGTATTGTGATCCGGAAGACCGGATGAACCTGGTTTTCTATAACGTGCAAAAGGAACAGTACCTGACTTTTGAAAATGCTGCAGAGCGTTCTGCAAAGGAAGTCAGTTTACAAATGGACAAGAGTTTTGCGGGAGATACTGTACATGGTTGGATGCATTTTGTGAATAAGGAAGGTAGTCAGGTCAGTACAAGTATATACCTGGGATTAGTAGGGGAAAAATAAGTTTTCCGATCTCGCTGGATCTTACAGATCCTGAGGCTTGATCTGGAAAACTTATTTTCTTGGGTGCAGACCGGGGAGGGGGGTGATTGGGTTGGGGTATTTTTGGTTTTATGTGAACTTTGAAACAGAGGAAATTAACAATATATTTGAACAGGATATACAAACCATTACTGAAAAAACGACAACAATGGGTATAGAAGAATTATTATTGGC
>NZ_DATMRL010000425.1:0-3849 GCF_035566355.1 Pedobacter sp. | reverse complement strand
TGTGGTCATGCTGAGTTCATCTGATCGCAAGTTTGTAGCAGCAAGTATAGATAAACTGGTGAAAATGAAAAAAGCCGGGTTTAATATTGATCTTTTTGGCCATCCTGACTGGGTGAAACAAAATTATACAACAGAAAAGCTGCAACTCCTCAATACGGTGATCAGTTCTTCTTATAAAGTAAATTACAAGAGTCCGGTAGTTATTGACTTTGTGAAAAAGTATCGCAAGGCATTTAGTTTTGAGCCGAGTGAGTATTCTTTTAAAGGCTTTGATATTGGTTATTTCTTTGGAAAACAATTATCGGAACATGGCGAGAATTACTTGAAATATTTAACCAGAGAAAGATATAAAGGCCTGCATAATTCCTTTAATTTTATCCACGACCCTCAATATGGGTATATCAATACCAGCCTGATGCTTTTAAAGTATAAGGACTACGATTTAAACATAATAGAATGAGATTAGAGCACCAGATCAAAGCTTTTGAGCTGATCTTGAAAAGCTATGACGGCGCTTTGCCGCTTCACCGGTTTTTAGTGGGACATTTTAAAAAGTATAAACAAATGGGCTCTTCTGACAGGCGTTGGGCCAGCCGGTACATGTATAGTTTTTATCGCCTCGGTAAAGCTTTACCTACAGAAAATACATTGCAGCGTCTTGCTGTTGCCGATTTTTTATGCAACAACACCAGCAGTTTGATGATTGAAGCATATTTGCCGCAACTTGCAGGGCAGGTTGAGCTTCCCATTCCAGCCAAACTTGCGCTGGTTGGGGATGTGTATCCTGCGTTCCTGCTTGAAGATGTATTTCCTTTTTCCGGATTACTTTCTCCGGAGATTGATAAAGAAGCCTTTCTACAGTCTTTTTTCATTCAGCCGGACCTGTTTATCAGGATACAGCAAAATCATTCTCTGGGGATCCTAAATACCTTAAAAGCAGCGAATGTAGCGGTGCATGATATCGATGAAAAAACATTTGGACTTCCGAACGGCACTAAACTGGAACAAGTATTACCCAACCAGGGAGCCTATCAGGTACAAGATCTGTCTTCTCAGAAAACGGGCGCATTTTTCCAGCCTCAAAAATATGATTACTGGTGGGACTGTTGTGCGGCTTCTGGTGGAAAATCGCTGTTGTTGCATGATCTGGAACCAAAGATTGAATTGTTGGTCAGTGATGTCCGGGAAAATAGCCTGCGTAATCTGGACGAACGTTTTCAAATGGCCGGATTGAAAAAATATCAGAAAAAAGTACTTGACCTGCTTCAGAATAATGACCAGGAATTACATCACTATGCTTTTGACGGGATCATTCTGGATGCACCATGTTCAGGTTCTGGTACCTGGGGGCGCACACCGGAAATGCTCACAACATTCGAAGAACATAAAATAGCTTATTTTAACAGATTGCAAACAAGTATTGCTGCAGGTGTTGTTAAATACCTAAAAGAGGGAAAACCCTTAATTTACATCACTTGTTCTGTTTTTAGACAGGAAAATGAAGACGTAGTGGATTACCTGCAAAAAGAATTGGGCCTGAGCCTGGAACGTATGGAGGTCATCAAGGGTTATCAGGATAAGGCCGACACCATGTTTGCTGCGAGGCTGATTAAGAATTAATCCCTTTTTTGTTTTGGGTTTGGGGATGCAGCCATTGGCGCACACCTTCCTTCAGATGTCTAAGGGCTTCAATACATATAGCCAACAGGCCAATAATCAACGTATATTGTTCAAAGCTGTTCATATACTTATTGCTTAACTATAAGATGCAATTCTGCAGAAAAAGTTACAGGTGGGTATTACTTCTGAACAATTTAATGGCAATGGCAAGTAAGATAATTCCAAAAGCTTTTCTTAATACATTCAGTCCGGATTTACCAAATAATTTTTCCAGTCTTTCTGTGTTTTTCAACACAAAATAAACAAAGAGCATATTGATCATAATCCCAACAATAATATTTTGGGTAGCGTATTCTGTTTTTAAGGAAAGCAAGGTCGTCATTGTTCCTGCGCCCGCAATTAAAGGAAAAGCCAGAGGTACAATGGATACAGTTTCAGGAGCATCTCCTTCTTTAAAGATCGTCAGACCGAGAACCATTTCCATGGCAATAAAGAAGATCACAAAGGAGCCCGCAATGGCAAAGGACTCCACATCCAGTCCAATGACTTTCAGCAAAGTTTCACCGGCAAACAAGAAAATAATCATCAATACTGCAGCAACAATGGTCGCCTTTTCAGATTGGATATGTCCTGCCTTCCTGCGGAGTTCAATCACTACGGGAATAGCACCCAAAATATCAATGATGGCAAACAGGACCATAGAGGTGGAGAGAATCTGGCGTAGGTTGAATTCCATAGCAGCGAATTTAGATTACAAAGCTAAGCAATAAATGTTGATAAAATAAAAGAGGCCCCCGGTTACAGGGGCCTCTTTTATTTTGGGTCAAAAAGATCTATTGTGCGGCATTTCTGATCTTGCTGTGTTTTTTGCTGTAGACAATGTAAATCGCAATACCAATGGCCATCCAGATGGCTAAACGCTCCCAGCTTACGATAGGAAGGGAAGCCATCATCAATACACATACAATAACGCCCAGTATTGGAATCAATGGTACCCAAGGTGTCCGGAAAGGTCTTTCCAGATTTGGCTCTGTTTTTCTCAGGATCAATACCCCAATACAAACCAGGGAGAAAGCAAACAGTGTACCGATACTCACCATATGACCTAAGTCGGAAACCGGAACAAAGCCTGTAAATACACTTACAAAAACCATAAACATCAGATTGGTTTTCCAGGGCGTTTGGTTTTTATGATGGAGATCTGAAAACATCTTTGGTAATAAGCCATCTTTACTCATGCTGTAAAACACCCGGCTCTGTCCAAGAAGCATCACCAGGATTACCGAGGTGTAACCCGCAAGGATCGCAATCATTAAAAAGCGGTTTAAGAAAGTATAACCAGTCTGTGCAAAGGCAGTCGCAACAGGTTTGGCATCACCAGCAAATTTGGTGTAATTTTCCAGACCTGTCATTACATATGCAAAGAGTACATATAAGATAGTGCATACTACTAACGAACCGATAATCCCTACAGGCATTCCTTTTTGAGGATTTTTAGCTTCCTGTGCCGCTGTACTTACGGCATCAAAACCAATAAAAGCGAAGAAAACAACGCCAGCACCCCGAAGGACACCACTAATTCCAAAATGTCCGAAGTCATCACTGGAGAAGAAGTCAAAAAAACCACGGGTACCTGCTTTTACAGCATCTTCACCAGCATTAGGTGGAATGAAGGGGTGGTGATTGGCAGAATTGATGAAACCCCAGCCCAGAGCAATGAAGATCAAGACAACAGCTACTTTTACGATCACAAGAATGTTGTTCACAAAAGATGAATCTTTAGTTCCTTTCATTAGCAGCAAAGACAGCAGGCAAACGATAACAATTGCAGGGATATTTACAATTCCACCTTCCCAGGGGCCATGCAACAGGGTACTCGGAAATTGGATACCGAACTCCAACAGAAACTGAGAGAAATATTGCGACCAGCTGGACGCCACTGTCGCTGCACTAAGTGCATATTCCAATACTAAATCCCATCCAATAATCCAGGCCATAAATTCACCCATGGTGGCATAGGAATAGGTATAAGCACTTCCTGCAACAGGAATCATGGAGGCAAATTCTGCATAGCAAAGCCCTGCAAAACCGCAGCCCACTGCAGCGATGATGAAGGAAAGAATAACAGCAGGTCCGGCATTATCTGCGGCAGCGATACCAGTAAGCGAAAAAAGCCCCGCACCAATGATCGCCCCAACACCTAAAGCCACCAGGTTGAAACTGGTTAGG
>NZ_DATMRL010000424.1:0-3426 GCF_035566355.1 Pedobacter sp. | reverse complement strand
AATACTGCCATTAATTAAAGAAGCAAATTGTAATGTACTTGTTTTTGCAGCATTAGATAAAATCTTTCCCGGATTTTCTTTCTCGTATACCCTAGTTCCAACAGTATCTTCTCCATATCTGTAAAAATTTATTGCCCCTGTACTTTGTCCATAAGAACCTTCGCCAATGATAAAAAATCCATTTTCATATTTACCCGCTGCCGACTCCGTTTTTGGGATGTCAGCATCGTCCTTTTTACAGGAGTACAAACCGGTAGTTAAAAGCAATACTGCAATAAAAAGTTGTTTCAAGTTTACGTGTTTCATTATCATATGTTATTAATGTTGTGCTGTTTTAACCAGCTACCGGAATTTTGGTTACTATCTTTTACCATTTTTTGTTGTGAGTTAAACCCACAGCAAACAGTTCAACAAGGAAATGAAATACGAAATCGTAAGTCTCATCCTAGCTTCAATCCCCGAAAGCTATGAAATCATAATGCCAAAGGCAGGTCTCCTGACTTACGCCTGATTTTCAGCCTTCCCATCACACCAGATGTGCAAAAGTGGCCAGATTTGAAAATCATTTAAGCGCTTACAGTTGCGGGACAGTTGCGGATTTCCACCGTATTCCCTTTTAATACCAGGTATTAGCCCAGTAACCCAAAGCGCCGCGAAGATAAGCATTAGCCCTTAAAAAAAGGAAAACATTAAACACTAACGCCCGGACGTTCCACTGCTGCTTTTTGTATCATCATTTTTAATGCTCCGCTGGCTCTTTTTAATGGCATCCTTTAACTGACCAAAACGCCAGTTTAAGCTCAGGATAAAAGAACGGTTATAGTTTTGAGACCTATAATATTGGTTAAAATCGGTTCCCTGAATAGAGCGGGTATAATAGCGGAATTTGGAAAAAGGATTATTTACACCCGCAGAGACGGTCAGCTTATCTTTAATGATCTCTTTACTTCCGCTAAAGGAAACAAAGGTATAAGCACTGGATTTTCCCTGCAAAAGAATTTCCGGCGCATTATAATTAAAACTGGCATTGACCTTCCAGGCCTTTTTAAATTTATAACCGGTATTTAAATAACCATATCCCGATATACCACTGTTTTTCTGAATCACTCCTTCTATTGCACCTTCCACCCAGGTATATCCTATATTACCATTTACGCTCAGGTTCCACTCCTCGGTAAGCGGGTAATTGATATTCAGGTTAGACGTGAACGCTTTATCCTTTCCAATATTCAAATAGGTGGTTTGAGTAATCCCGGTTGCGCTATTATATACAGAAACATTTTGAATCGTATGATTGGCAAAATGGTAACTCAGCCCCAGGTTTACAGATCCCTTTTTGAATCTGCTATAGGTCAGTTCAAAATTATTGCTCAATACAGCTTTAAGATCGGGATTTCCTGTTGACTCTATACTTGGTATCGATCTGTCTACAAAAGGGTTCAGCGTTTCAATATCCGGCCTCTGTATACGTTGCGTAAAGCCTAAACTTAGGCTGCTGCTGTTCTTAAATTTACGGTTTAAAGAAAGCGTCGGTATAACGTTGAAATAATCCGTATTCACATTTGAAGAGCTGCTTATAAAATCTGCTTTAACAAGCGTTCCCTCTATTCTCGCACCGCCTTTAAAAGACCATTGCTCCAAATTATAGGCATAAGAATTATAGGCACCAATAACAGCTTGCCGGTTGCTGAACTTATTCGTCCGGCCAGGGTCTGTGATATACGATCCACTGGCATCATCATAACTCCTGTATTCAAAATTACTATCACTATTTCTTAATATCCCCTTAACTCCCCCCTCAATGCTCAGTTTTTTTAAAGGATGTACATAATCAAGCTGGACAGTCTGTTCCCTGGAACGGCCATCATTATTCTGAATATAGTTTGGATCACTGTAATTCAGGCGGTTGCTAAAACTCAGATCATTGATCTGCGGGTTAGCCGTATAACTATATTTATAAGAAAAAGTAAGTAGCCGGTCTTTATTGCCCATAAAGCCATGCTGAAAGTTCAAAGAAGCATCAAAACCATTCCATCCGTACCTGCTCTTGGTTAGCATATCATATCGCATAGGAGCATTTCCTCCCGACATCTCCGTATATTGATCGAGTGTAGATTTATTGTATCCTCCATAGGGATTCAATTCTGAATTCAACAAATTAAGGCTATCCAGTTCATAGCTCAATTCAACACCGCCATAACGATAATTGTTATTAAATTTTCTGGTACCATCCGTTAGCAGCGAACTAGGGTTCTCTCCTGTAGTTATCCTGCTGTTTGATCTGCCGGTTTTAGGCGAGGTATTAAATCCTGTCCCGCCATAGGCTGTAATCCCGAATTTACCTTCTTTCAAGGTGATAAAACCACCACCACCCGGGCCTCCAACCGGTGCCTGATAACGTAAATTCAAACTCCCATTATAACCATTATCAATCTTTTTATTGGTAATGATATTAATAATACCAGCCAGGCCTTCACTGTCGTATTTAGCCGGAGGCGTTGTAATGACTTCTATTTTCTGAACAGAAGAGGCAGGCATACTCCTCAATACATCCTTAGGATTTCTCGTCACCATACCAGATGGCTTCCCGTTAATTAAGATCTTATAATTTCCACTACCTTTCAATTTAATATTATCATCTGCGTCTAATGACAACATAGGTACTTTACGCATCATATCTAATACAGTAAGCCCTTTACTTTCAGGATCTGCCTGTATATCATAACTGATCCGGTCGGCTTCCTGCTTAATTACCGGCCGGCTCCCCTGAACAGATACTTCCTTTAAATTCGTCGTTAATGGAACCATGAGCAAACTGCCCAAATCCAGCATGGGCCTGGCAGTAGTCATCTCCAGCAGAACTTGCTTCGAAGTATATCCTATGGCTGCCACAACGAGTTGATATCTCCCAGGTTTTACCTGATCGAAATTAAAATGACCATCCGCTGCGGTAACTGCAGAGTGAGATACGGTCTTGTCTTTTTTTACCGCGACCGTCATAAAGTCTAAAGGCTTCCCTGAAAGGGTATCCACTACAATACCTTTAATCGTACCTGCTTTATGCTGGGCAAATGCAGGCGCAACAAATAACTTGAAGAGGAAGGGGATAATAAAGAGTCGTTTACTTAATAATTTCATTGGTTGATCTGAGAATTACCTGGTGGTTATTCCAGATATAAGACACAGACCATATACAAATGTTGCATGCCGATATCATAAACGGCATACAACAATAAAATCAATTAGCTTCCTGTTTCCAGTACAACAATCCGGTCAGGTTCCCCATTTCCAGCACCAGCCGAAATCGTGACCCTGGCATCTTTTAATACAGCCTTAACTGCAGAATGATCCTTCAGCAGATACGCTTTTTTTATTTTCTTAAAAGGGAAATCTGGCAGCTCGACTTTCTGTACATCTGCAGACAGA
>NZ_DATMRL010000423.1:0-5934 GCF_035566355.1 Pedobacter sp. | reverse complement strand
TATTCATGCCACCGTGTCTGGAGGAGCTGTAAATAATACCTTTCTGATCTCCGCTGGTTACAATAAGTCGAGCTATAATTACCCAGGCGATTTTGCTGACCAGCGGTTCTCCCTCCACAGCAATCTGCATCACATCTCCAGTAATTCCCGGTTGACCATCGACCTGATCAATGATTTTGGATATGAGCAAAATCATTCAGCGGGCTATGGCGGTGCTC
Source organism: Pedobacter sp. (assembly GCF_035566355.1). Classification (GTDB taxonomy): domain Bacteria; phylum Bacteroidota; class Bacteroidia; order Sphingobacteriales; family Sphingobacteriaceae; genus Pedobacter. The sequence continues at coordinate 5,716 of NZ_DATMRL010000423.1, read as the reverse complement.
AGGATGTGATTTTTTCGCCTAATTTACCAGACTTGTTGAGTCCTTCAGGTAGTTTGAACTGGAGTTATAAGGGAGTAGATTTAACCACTTACCAGTTTTATGCCTCTCTGCTTCAGCCTACTTATTTGCAAAATTATAATTTTAATACCTCATTTCATATTTCCTATAAATTGCTTAAAGGTTTAACTATTGTAGCTAATATGGGCTATAACCGTAATACAACGAATGAAAACTCTCAAGTCCCAGGTATCTCACAAAACCCAGCGAACATTGTCAGGACAGCCAACTTTTCTACCAACAACGCGCAGGCCATCAATATCGAACCACAAATTAATTACAGCAAAACAATTGGTAAAGGTGAGCTTAGTGCCCTAATCGGCGCAACTTACAGAAAAACGCCAACCACTTCAACCTACACAACCGGAACCGGATATTCGAACGATAACTTTCTAGGGTCAATTAATGGTGTCGCGGTAACTGCCGGTGACGATATTAGCATTGATAAATATGTTGCAGCTTTTGCCCGGTTAAACTATATCTACGATCACGAGTTTATCATCAATTTAACAGGCAGACGTGATGGTTCCAGCCGCTTTGGCCCTGCAAACCAGTTTGGTAATTTTGGCTCTGCTGGCGCAGGATGGATATTCTCGGAACAGGACCTGATCAAAAAATCACTTCATGTATTAAGTTATGGTAAAATTTCCGGCAGTTACGGAACTTCTGGATCGGATGGTATCATGGCTTACCAATATCAATCTTTATTTAAGCCTTTTCCATCTGTTCCTGCTTTTCAGGGTATTGGGCCAAGTTATTCTTCAAACCTGTATAACCCAAATTATAGCTGGGCAACAAAAAAATCACTTAACATATCGTTAGACCTTGGCTTTTTTAATAACCGTCTTTTATTTAATTCTACTTACTACAGAAACCGGGAAAGTAACCAGTTGGTTAATTATCCATTACCTATACAAGCCGGTATTTCCTCGGTACTTGGTAATTTAGATGCAACTGTTCAAAATCAAGGATTTGAATTTTCTATATCATCAACTAACGTTAGAACCAAAAATTTTTCATGGCGAACAAATTTCAACCTGTCGTTTAACCGCAATAAATTACTGTCGTATCCTAACCTGGAATCTTCTTCTTACAGTACTCAGTACGCAATAGGGCAGCCAACTTCTATGGTATATGGCTATCTGTACAAAGGAGTAAACCCAAGCACCGGTCTTTTTGAATTCTATAAAAAAGACGGAACTGTTACCTCTAATCCTGCTTTTGGATTGGCCTCAGCGGGTGGAGATCAGGTCGCTATCGCAGACAGGCAAATTAAATATATGGGTGGCTTTGGAAATACTTTTACCTATAAGCAATTCAGTCTTTATGTTTTCTGTCAGTTTGCCAGCCAGAACGCGCCTAATTATATGTATCAGATATATGGCAGTAATCAACTTGGTTTCTCATTTAACCAACCTTTGGCAGTGCTTAATAATTATTGGAAGGCACCTGGCGATGTTACTCAATTGCAGCGGCTGGCCAGCAGTTACAGCACTCCATTTATTGCTAGCGCAGGTGCATCAGCTGTAAGTACGGCATTGAAATTTTCGCAATCAAACGGGGCTTATAGTGATGATACTTACCTGCGTGTAAAGACCGTGTCGTTTTCTTACGAATTGTCTAAAACACTTATTAACAAGATGCACATAAAAGGAGCGAGTGTTTTTATAAACGGGCAAAACCTACTGACCTTTACGAACTATAAGGTGGGTGATCCCGAGCAACCTGGTTCATTTACTGCCTTTCCTGTACAGCGTGTGCTCGCGTTTGGTCTAAATCTTAAATTTTAAGCAAGGATATGATTATGAAAAAGATAACTTCTAACAGCTATTTAATAGTGATTGTCGTATTATTGATTGCCGGGTCATTTGCATCCTGTAAAAAATTAATCGAGATCCCTAACCCGCCGTCATCGATTACCCGGGAAGAACAATTTGCCGATAGTCTAACTACATTGTCGGCTGTTGCAGGCGTGTATACTTATTACAATTCCGGAAGCGCTTTTGCCTACAGCGATGCGCGTTTAACCTATTTGCCAGGCCTTTCGTCTGATGAATTGATTTATATTAATACGAACGACAATCAGCAGTTTTATAACTACTCATTAACCCCGTTAAACACCGGGATAATTTCATTATGGTCATCTGCTTATCAAAGTATTTACCAGGTAAATACGGTGCTGGAAGGTGTTACTAATAATAACCGCTTATCGGCAAGTTTCCAAAGGCAAATTAGTGGCGAAATGGAGGTTATGCGTTCACTGTATTACTTTAATCTGGTTAATTTATATGGCGATGTACCACTTGTAACGGTAACAGACTATAATACAACCACCCGTTTACCTAGAAGTTCTGTTGCTGCTGTATATCGCCAAATTATGAGCGATTTGGCAGATGCTCGCAAAAAATTAACTGCAACCTATCCTTCAGCAGGCCGGGCGAGGCCAAATTTGTATACGGCAATAGCATTGCAGGCAAAAGTTAATTTATACCAGGGGAACTGGCAAAGTGCCTATAATGGCGCTGACTCGGTTATCCGCTTGAGTGGTTGCAGTCTGGTACAAACCGGACTTGGTAAGGTGTTTTTAACTGGAAGTTCCGAGGCAATATGGCAAATTCCAGGTGCCCAACCATTTGGTGCCGGAGTAGCAGATGCAGTATCTTTTGTGCCCACATCCGGTAGTGCTTTCCCTAATTATTTAATCACATCATTTTTATTAAATGCGTTTGAAACCGGAGATCAACGTCTGGCAAATTGGACAGCTTCAAAAGTTCGGGTTGTTAACGGAGTAAACCAAACGCAATATTACCCTTATAAGTATAAAAACCGCTTATCAAGCGTTACGCCAACCGAAGATCAAATGATATTGAGGTTAGCAGAGATGTACCTGATCCGTGCCGAAGCTGCCGCACATTTAAATAACCTCAGTCAGGCTTTAACAGATGTAAACAGCATACGAACCCGGGCCGGCTTATTGGCCAGTACTGCAAATCCAACATCCCAAACGGCAGTATTAGCCGCTGTTATGAAAGAAAGGCAAACAGAACTTTTTTGCGAATGGGGCAACCGCTGGTATGATTTGAAGAGAACCGGAACTGCTGCAGCAGTACTCGGTGCAGAAAAGACGGGCTTTAGTGCTAATGCTGCTTTATATCCGTTGCCACAGGTACAACTTCAATTAAACAACTTGCTTACGCAAAATCCAGGATATTAATTGAAGCCCTCACGGTCTTATCATCATACAATGGAATGATTATAAGATCGTGAGGGCTTCATCAAAAATAAAATCAATAAACAGATGAAAAAAAAGAATTTATTAAGCAACATGCTGCTCATTTTACTTTCTGTATTAAGTATTACCACATGTGCGCAAAACAACATAGAGCTTTCTGGCCAGTTGAGGGGGTTGTCCGGGGCAACTGTTAAAATTGGATATAACAAAGACGGAATATTCAAAACCGATAGTTTAAAAGCATCCAATGATAAATTTATCTGGAGGGCAGAATCATTTGATCCGCAGATTATTTCTATTACCATTGGTCATAGTGGCTACTCCTTTTTTGCGCAGCCAGGCCGTATTAGTTTTACTGGTGTTAAAGATTCCATGCAAACTTATCAGATTAGTGGTTCGCAAATGCAGAAAGACGCTGTGGCGTTTAGTGATTATACCAAATCAATAACAGAACTGGAAAATTCGCTGCGCTCTGGCTATAAACAAGCAACTGCAGAAGAGAAGGTGGTATTGGACAAAAAACTCAGCGAATTGGAACAGCAAAAGGAGGGCTTGACCAAACAGTTTATAGTAGCGCATGCTAAAAGCTATTACTCTATCTATCTAATCACCAGGCGTACTGGAGGTGGTACTGATTACAAAGAGGTTAAAGCGTTGTACAGCCTGCTCGATGAATCGGCCAAACAGACTGCTGCTGGTAAGAAACTTGCCAGTAAACTAGAAGTACTGAAAAAAAGCATGTTAGGCACTCAAATGACAGACTTTGTACAGCCCGACACCAGTGGGAAACCGATACATATCAACAGTTTTAGAGGAAAATATGTATTGGTAGATTTTTGGGCCAGCTGGTGTGGCCCTTGCCGTGCGGAAAATCCCAATATACTGAAAGTTTACAATGCCTATAAAGACAAAGGATTTACAGTTGTGGGTATTTCACTGGATGATAAAGTCACCAATTGGAAAAAGGCGATTCGTGATGATAAGATGCCATGGACACAATTGTCAGATCTAAAAGGTTGGAAAAATGCTATATCTACCAGTTTTGGGATACAGGCAATCCCAAGTAACCTGCTTATTGATCCTTCCGGGAAAATTGTTGCAAGGGATCTTAGAGGTGCATTGCTTGAAAACAAACTGAAACAATTATTGAATTGATTACTGCTAAGCAATTAGCATCATAAGAAAAAAGAAAAATAATGACGATCAACCTTCGAATAAAATCACTCGCAATATTGCTATTTACATCTTGTGCATTATTTGCACAAAGCTCTAAAAAACATGTTGGCAATTTGCCTCTTGACCCAGCTGTACGCACGGGTAAATTACCTAATGGCTTTACCTATTATATCCGTCATAATGAAGAACCTAAAAACAGGGTGATATTTTACCTGGCGAATAAAGTGGGATCAATATTAGAAACCGATGATCAGCGCGGCCTTGCTCACTTTATGGAACATATGAGTTTTAACGGAACTAAGCATTTTCCTAAAAATGAACTGGTTGATTATTTGCAAAAATCGGGCATAAGGTTTGGTGCTGACTTGAATGCTTACACCAATTTTGACGAAACTGTTTACCAGCTACCATTGCCTTCCGATAAGCCAGAACTACTGCAGAATGGATTACAGATCATGCGCGATTGGGCGCAGGAGGCTACGCTAGACCCAGCGGAGATCAATAAAGAACGTGGGGTTGTTCTTGAAGAAAAACGGCTAGGTAAGGGAGCATCCGAGCGTATGCGCCGGGTATATTTTCCTATAATTCTAAACCATTCCAGGTATGCAGAACGCCTACCCATTGGTGTAGATACAGTATTGAATAATTTCAAGCCCGCTACTATCAAGAGTTTTTATCAGGATTGGTACCGACCTAATCTTCAGGCCTTGATTGTAGTTGGTGATGTCAATGTAGACGAAATGGAAAAAAGTATTAAGGCAAAATTCAGCGACCTGAAGAACCCGGTGAAAGAAAAACCACGTACTAATTATACCGTTGCGCTTACCGGGAAAAATCAGTTCATTTCGGTTACCGATAAAGAAAATAGAGTTACTTCTGCAGAAATCCTGATCAAACATCAGGAACAGGAATTAAGGACTGCTGCTGACTATCGCAACTTGATCATCCGCTCACTATTTAACGACATGCTGAGTGCAAGGTATTCAGAATTGACAAGGGAAGCAGATCCACCGTTTATTTCCGGGGGGGCAAGTATCAGTAATCTCATAAAGACTGTTGACCTTTATTCGGCCAGCGTAGTCGCTAAACCAGGTGAGCTTGAGAAAGGCTTGAAGTCTGTATGGCGCGAAACAGTAAGGGCCTATAGATTCGGTTTTACAGAATCTGAACTGGAGCGGGCGAAAAAGAACTACCTGTCTTTGATAGAGTTTAGTTTTAAACAAAAAGAAAAGACGCCTTCTAATCGCTACG
>NZ_DATMRL010000422.1:0-5778 GCF_035566355.1 Pedobacter sp. | reverse complement strand
TATTGATTTTTATACCTGGAGAGATAATGTTCCTAATCAGGTTGGTTCCAGAATCCGGGCGGAGAGAATGAATCGGTATTACGCTAATACGGCTCTCGTACAGGCAATGGATCTCAGCTTTTATACATCTGATGGTTGGCTGGCTGGGAACCTTTCGGAAAAGATGCGTATAACAAGCGAAGGTAATATTGGTATTGGCACTAAGGATCCTCGGGCAAAACTGGATATTCTGGGTGGTATAATGATGCAGTCAACGCTGAATAATCAGTCTTCAAGACCTGTAATTTCTCCTAATAAAATTCCAGGTGAAATTAGGGTATACAGCTCTGCTGGAGCTACGGCTGATGATGGGTTGTTGCGGTTAAGTGCGGGCGGAGGAAGTAGCGCTGGGGTTTTGTCCTATATAGATATTAGTTCATATTCTACCGTGCCAGATATGGATAGGAACATTGTTTTTGGAACTAATGGTTCTGAAAAAATGCGCATTTCAACCTCTGGAAATGTTGGTATAGGGATGAATTCTCCTGCTGAAAAGCTTTCTGTTAACGGTAATATTCGGGCAAAAGAAGTTAAGGTGGAAACTCAGAACTGGCCGGACTATGTATTCAAGTCAGATTATAACCTTCCTTCATTAGAAGCCACAGAACAACATATTAAAGAGAAAGGCCATTTGCCAGGAATTCCTTCTGCAACAGAGGCGGAAGAACAAGGGATAAATTTAAGCGAAATGAATGGGAAACTGCTCAAGAAGATTGAGGAGCTGACTTTGTATTTGATTGATATGAATAAAAATGTATCTGATCTAAAGCTTAAAGTAAAAGAACAAACGATACAAATTAATGAGCAGGAAGCTCAAATCCGAGAACTTAAAATCAATAAAAAATGAAAAAAATAATGCTCTTAGGGCTGTTACTGATTAACCAATTGTGTTTTGCGCAAAGCAATATAGATTGGAGTGGAACAGTGGTTTTTCCTGCAAATTTTAAAGTAGGGGATTATATTGAATTTTTAGTCGTACAGCCCATGGATGCCGGAGCGTCTGGTAACTATGAGATTTCAATTACTTATACCAGAGGAAATGTCGCGGCAGCTGCATCTCATCTAGCAAGTATTTCACATTATAATCCTGACATATGGAGAGAAGTAGGAAGGATTAATAGTAATGGATATTCGTCAAATCCATCCAACTCCTATTGTTTTACTGTGGATTGCAATACGCAATATGCTTACCCCCGGTTTAGGATTCGGGCAGTTAACGTCTTAGGTGTGACCACAAGTGACCTACCCGTTCATATAAAAGTCAGGTCGATCAATCTGAATGCCGGATGGATACCATTAAACGTGGCTGGAACTGATTTGACTGCTAAAACCTTTCTTCCTATGACTAACGATTGGAGCTTGTATGTTGGGAATAGCTACCTACCTGATGGGGCGAATTTGGCGATTAAAGCAATAGAGAATGGGAATGTCGGTATAGGAATAAGTTCTCCCACTGAAAAGCTTTCTGTTAACGGTAATATCCGGGCAAAGGAGATCAAAGTAGAAACTCAGAACTGGCCAGATTATGTATTCAAATCAAACTACAGTCTTCCTTCTTTGGAAGCAACAGAAAAACATATCAAAGAAAAAGGTCATTTGCCGGGGATTCCTTCTGCAGCGGAGGTGGAAGAAAAGGGGATAAGCTTAAGCGAAATGAATGGGAAACTGCTCAAGAAGATTGAGGAGCTGACTTTGTATATGATCGAACTCAAAAAAGAGGTGAAAGAACTAAAAACAGATAAACTGAAGGTTAAGGGTACACATTTAAAGTGAAAAATCAATTATAACTAATAATTCAATTAACAACTATATAATACATATGAATCAAAAACAATACGTCTGTTGTAACCCATTCAAAAACAAAGAGGCACTGGCGAAAAAAAAGAGAACAATGTCTATAAATAAAGTTATGAGACTGACAGTAATTCTTTTGTTTATGAAAACATTCTGCTTTGCTCAGGATCCAGCATTAAAAGTGTTACCACCGTCTCCAAATGCAGCCTCATTAGGTGTCTATGGACAAATTCCTGTTTCTTTATTCAGTGGCCTACCTCAAATATCAATTCCAGTAGCAAAGTCTGGATCCGACGAGGTAGACATTGACTTAAGTTTGAATTATCATGGTGGAGGTGTGAGACCAGACCAACATGGTAGCTGGGTAGGATTAGGATGGGATCTTAATGCTGGAGGGGTTATTACCAGAAAAAGAAACGGCGGTGTCGATGAATTCCTTGATCCGGCCCTGAATCCGAAAAATAGGTTTAGTTATTTTGATAATTATGGTCAACTGGATAATAATAATTGGTATTCTGTGAACTCATTAAGTCAATTTGCTGACGCATTTAATCAGAAAGCGATACCCGATCCAGATGAATTTATATTCAATTTTGGTGGATATTCGGGGTCATTTTTCTATAACCATAAAGGAAAATGGCAGGTGAAATCTAATCAGCTAATCGACTTAAAAGTAGAAGAAGAGTTGAAAAATGATTTTACACTTCCCGCTCAGCAATTGTCAACCTATCCATTAACCTTGCCGAGAATATTCTACAAGTTTACTATTACAACACCAGACGGTACTAAATATATTTTTGGAGGCACTCCCGAATCTATAGAGTTTAGCCGGCCGGCATCAGATAATTTTAGTTCATACTTTACAGGTATTATTGCTAACTCATGGTTTTTAACAAAGGTTATTACGAATACAAGGAAGGAAATAAAATTTTCCTATGATAGAGGAAATATTATCGCAACGCAATCTCGCGGGTTATCAATATATTCAACAGAAACTGGAGGACTGAATTCACGTGGGGGTGATGCAAATGCGATATCAACGTCTATCGTTAATCCTGTTTATTTAAAAGAGATAGCAACCGAGGATCAGAAGGTTGTGTTTTCAAGGTCTATAAGCGGCGAAATGCCCTATAACTACATTTTGGATAATGGACAACAGCTCATGACTGCAGCGAAGAATTATCCAGATTTAAGTACCAATGAGGACTATAGTGAAATTATACAAAATATAAAATGGCAGAAGCTAGATTCTATTTCTGTGTATGCTCTGCCCTCTGGATTTTTAAAAAAGATTTCTTTCTCTTATCTAGAACAAAACAATTCCAGATTAATATTGAATTCTATTCAGATAACAGGTTCTGATGGTACACAACAACCACCCTATGAATTTTCATATAATCAAACACCACTTCCAGAGTATAACTCTCGTAAACTGGATCATTGGGGGTTTTATAACGGAAGAAACTACTTTGACGAGATTCCGAAGTATACAAATATTGAGCAATTATGGACATATACTTACGTAAAGAGTAATGTGCCGGCTTTTACAGCAAGTAAAGCTTCAAATTTTTCTTTAATGGAAGCTGGGAGTTTAATATCTATACGTTATCCAACTGGAGGAAAAACCAACTTTGAGTACGAGCCTCATGAATATTCCCTGATCGCAAAACGTAATCCTTTTGTTGTTGAGGGTATTGCAAATACAAAATGTGGAGGACTGAGGATAGCAAAAATATCCGACTTGGATGAGACGGGGAAAATTGTGAGCGTAAAAGAATATAAATATTTGCTTAATTTAAACAGGGGAGGGACAACTTCGAGCGGAGTCCTGGCTGGGGTACCTGTTTATCTTGAGGAGAATCAAGCCAAATTTGGTAGCGGATATGTTAATTATTGGTATTGGTATGACTATTCTATTGAGCCATTAAGTTTTACAAATGGAAATCATGTGACTTATACTGAGGTAGCCGAAAAGCTAGCCGACGGAAGTTATACTGTTTTTAACTATTCTAATCATGATAAAACAGAATATCGTGACAGTACTGCTCTGGCCTCTGTTCATGCGATGACAACCAATGCTTATGTCTTAGATCCTGGCAGTACAAAAGAATTATATAGAGGGACATTGCTCGAGAAGAAGGTTTTTAACTCGGCAAATTTGATTCAAAAAAGTAATGAATATAAATACAAGGATCTGGTGGTGGGTCCTGACAAAGATCTACGTATAGTTGACGTGCGTCAACGTATTTTTAATTTTGGAAGTCAGGTCATTGATGTACGTGCCACTGCTTTGTGGGGATTTATTCAACCGAAATTTCTAGATAAAGAAATAGAAATACTTTATGATAAAAATGGATTAAATCCAATTAGAAAAAGTAAAACTTTTACATATACATTTCCTGAGCGACTGGTAAAGACTCAGAAGGATTCCCTTAGTAACGGGAAAACTACTTATACTGAGTATAGTTATCCTGGTAATATGTTAAGTAAAGACCCCACTGGAATATATAGAGAGATGTTCGAAACCAGACATATCTATACACCAGTGATTGAGAAAAGAACGGATTACCCTAATGGTCAATCTGAATATCAGAAAACGGGCTATTTTAAACCCTTTTATGAGATTTATGTTCCAGAATATTTTTCGCAATCGACGAGTCCAAACACATTAGATGTAAGAACAAGTTATAATGCGTATGATGATACAGGAAATTTGGTCACATTTTCACGTGGTGGGCCAAAGACCACTTACATTTGGGCCTATAATAAACAGCATGTAATTGCTGAGGTTAAGAATGCGGAAAAAAATCAGATAGCTTGTGCAAATTTTGAGGAATATTTAGACGGTGATGGCCAGGAGAATAATACTAATTTTGTTTTTTCGACTCGCTCTGGAAATCCATATTCCAACGATGCCAAAACAGGGAAAAGGAGTTTGAAATTTGGGCCATTAGACGGAGGTGAAACTATAGATGTTTTGCCTCTGGGTCTATATACTGTGAGCTATTGGTCAAAGGGGGGAATGATGAGTCTCGAAGATGTTTCTGATCAAATAGAAAGTGTTCCCGATAAAGATGGTTGGGTTTATCATGAGGGAATCTTAAATATATGGAACAATCCCCGATATTTTTATGTGTATCCTAACGAATCTGAAACGACAATTCTAATTGATGACTTAAGGGTATACCCTATGAAGGCTCAAATGACAACTTATACTTATGATTCTTTTGGAGGTTTAACAAGTAAAACTGACGAAAAAGGAAATATAACCTATTTCGAATATGACGGATTTCAGCGCTTAAAGAATGTGAAAGATCAGAAGCGAAATATCTTGAAAAATACTATTTATCACTATAAACAATAATAGCTCTCCATATGAAAATTAAATTAAAAGTGGCAAAGCTTATCAAATATTCTTGTGTCTTAGTAGTAGCACTTTCGTCTTTTTTAGAAGTAAAGTCCCAAGATACAGTTTTAACAGCGTATAATAATCAAGCGGAAATCAAAGCAAAGCGTAGCGTTACTTTGAAAGATGGTTTTTATATTCCCTCAGGAAGGACAGTATGGATCCACATTTCAGGTATGAGTTTTGAGAGGTGTGATCAGTTTTTAAGTTTGCCAAGTGTTAATCAAAATTTTATTAGTACTAAAACATTTAAGAAGCCTGGGGTTTTAACTGACGACGATACCAAACGAGATGGATTGAAGACTTGCGAGGTAAGCCAGACGATCGAGTACCTTGATGGCTTAGGACGATCACTGCAAACCGTCACAACACAGGGAAGTCCGGGGCTTAAGGATATGATACAGCCATTCGCATATGATGCTCTAGGAAGGGAGTCCGTAAAATATCAGCCTTATGCCGTGACAAGTAATGGCGGTGCTTTCCGAACTGATGCTTTAGCTAGCGGGGCAGGTCAGCAATTGTTTTACAATACAGCTACC
>NZ_DATMRL010000421.1:0-2554 GCF_035566355.1 Pedobacter sp. | reverse complement strand
GTTTATAAAACAACACGTTCAAATTTGGTGTGTAAGTCAGTTTACAGCAGAAACCATAGAAAAAAAACACGGCATCAAAGGAAAAAATGCCTTTGTGTTGAACAACTGCCTGGACCCTCATTTCAACATCCCAGAAATACTTCATAAACCAGGCTACCTGCTTTCGCACTATAAATTACAGCCTGCACAACCCATACTATTAAGCATCTGCAGACTCAGCTCACACGACCATGACAAAGGTTATTTACAGGTGATCAGGATCCTAAAAAGATTACAGGAAAGATTTCCCAATATATATTATCTCCTGGCTGGGCAACCTGATAAAGAAGAAAAGGATTTCCTGCAAGAATTGATCAGGAAAGAAAACCTGGAAAACCATGTAAAATTAATTGGCTTTATTCCCGAAACAGCACTCACAGATCATTATTTATTATGTGACATTTTTGTCCTTCCAAGTAAAAAAGAAGGGTTCGGCCTCGTATTTACAGAAGCTGCTGCTGCGGGTTGCAGAATTATCTGCGGCAATAAGGATGGCAGTAAAGAGGCTATCGCAAATGGCATTTTGGGCACATTAATAGACCCGGAAGACCCTGAAGCTCTTTATCAGGCAATTCTTGCCCAGCTTAAAGAATCAGCAACATTGGAAATGGCCTATGCAAGACAAAATTTATGTCTTATCTATTTCAATTATCCTCAATACAAGTATCACCTTAAAAACTTATTAGGCAATGACTAGGAAACCGCAAATGAAACTGGCCATCTTAACCAGCCACCCCATTCAATACTATGCACCATTTTTTCAGTTGCTGGCAAAAATCATCACGCTTAAAGTATTTTACACCCGCGGAACAACCGCTCTCTACGACAGAAATTTTCTTTGCCAGATCAATTGGGACATTCCATTATTGGAAGGATATGATTACACTTTTTTAACCAATACAGCCAAATACCCGGGGACACATCACTTCTGGGGAATCATCAATCCAGATGCCATCCGCCAAATCGAAGAATTTAATCCCAGATACCTGTTGATCTATGGTTGGTCAAACCTCAGTCATTTCAAGATCCTAAAGCATTTTAAAGGCAAAGTCAAAACCATTTTCAGGGGAGACTCCATTTTATCAAATAAACTCCCATTATGGAAAAGACCATTCAAAAAGATCTTCCTCGCCTGGCTGTATACTCAAGCAGATACCATACTATACGCAGGAACCAACAACAGGGCTTATTTTAAGCATTATGGTGTAAAAGATGAAAAACTCCATTTTCTACCACATAGTATAGACAACCAACGCTTTAGTTCAACGGGCTCCGGTGCATTGATCCGCAAAAGCCTGGGGCTAAAGGAAACCGACCTCCTTGTCCTTTTCGCTGGAAAATTCAATAAAGGAAAAAACCCAATATTACTTCTAAAAGCATTCAAAAAAATCTGTAAAAATAACCACCACCTCCTTTATATTGGTTCCGGACCACTGGAAACCCTCCTAAAAAAAGAAGCAAAAACACACCCGAATATCCATATCCTTCCTTTTCAAAATCAGAAAATTATGCCCTGTTTTTATAAAGCCGGCAATCTTTTTTGTTTACCCTCCTTGCAGGAGACCTGGGGTCTTTCTATTAATGAAGCCATGGCTTGCGGTAAAGCAGTACTGGTATCCGACCGGTGTGGTGCCGCCACCGACCTTGTTACAGCAGCAAATGGAATGACTTTCAAAAGTAATGATCTGGATGACTTAACCACAAAACTCGACCAGCTTCTTCAATGTAAAGAAAAGCTTGAAAAGGCAGGCACCGCCTCAGCAAAACTCATCTCTACATGGAATTTCCATGAACAAGCTAAAAGTATCCTAAAATGTCTTTAATGCCCCATACCAAAATCCAGAACCTGCTTACAATTGGCCTCCCCTGGCTCATTTCTCTCGTATTGGCGCATCACCCTGTTCTTTCCTATCTAATTGCCTTCTCAGGGTCCGGGTTCATCTTTTACTACACACTTTTTTCACCCTGGAAATACACAAGTAAAGACGAAGCACAGGGCCTTCAGATCATGCGTCCTATTGTTCTTATACAACTCGTTTTTGCAGGTTTCATGTGCTGTACCTCTATCTTTTACTTCGCAGATCATCTGGGCTACAAATACTTTGAACCAATAAAAGGTAATTTCACCATCAGTTCACAAACCTTTTTAATTGCCAAATCCCAACAGATAGCCCTTCTTGGACATATCGGATTAGTTACAGGTATTCAATACCAAACCAAAACCCTGCTTCAGAAATACCAATGTACAATGTCGTTGGCCCCGCTATTGACCCGCCTGTATTTCATCTCATTCCTCGGTACTGTCGTACTGAATCACTATCCGTCGTTTCTGCAGATCAAATACTATTTACTCCATCTATCCGCCTGCTGCGTGTCTTACCTGTTCGTCTCCGGTATTCTCCGCAGGAAATTACTACAGGCAATACCAGCCGGCGCAGCCCTTAGCTTGCAACTCTTAAATGCCACCCTAAGCGGTTACAAGGAAAGTCTTCTTGTCAGCCTTCTGCTGATCAGT
>NZ_DATMRL010000420.1:0-7479 GCF_035566355.1 Pedobacter sp. | reverse complement strand
ACCAATAATCACCAATGCAAAAAGGGTTGCTATCACGACTCTGTCAACGGTTACCCATTGCTCGTGAGTGAGCTTTTTTCCTTCCGCCCTTTCTCTTTTTTCCGTTCTGGGCCTGGCCAGGTGTGGAAAAACAGGATTTAATTTCATGATCATAAGTAGATATTAATGATGTACTTATAAATGACAAAGTGCAGGCCAAGATTTCGAAACAATGTTAGAATGTTAATAACTTTGATTTTGTGTGGAAAATATTTTGATTTCCAATATTTTAGACTCCTGGAGGGACTTTAATTAAGGTTCGGAATCCGTGGATTTTATTATTCTGACTGATTTTCTAAGTTTACTGTTCTTTTTTCCATATACAAAATAAATAGCCAATCCGGCTGCAAGCCAGACCAATAACCTGATCCAGGTGTCGGCCGGCATAAAAACCATCATAGCAAGGCAGGTTAAAATGCCAAGAATAGGGATAAGCGGTACAAATGGGACTTTGAAAGGGCGTTCTGCTTTTGGATCCGTTTTACGAAGGATAAGAATACCGATGCACACCATGAGAAATGCCAATAAGGTACCAATACTTGTCATTTCTCCCACTACCCGCATCGGAACAAAGGCGGCAAAAAGAGAAATAAAGCTGCATAGGACTACATTAGATTTGTAGGGCGTTTTAAATTTTGGATGTACGTCTGAGAATACTTTGGGAAGCAAGCCGTCGCGGCTGATGGAATAAAACATTCTGGACTGGGCCATGAGATCGATCAGGATAACTGAGGTATAGCCAATTAGTATGGCCAGGATAATGGCTTGACTTAGCCATCCATAAGGTGTCTTTTCGATGGCTATTGCTACTGGTGCGCCGCTGTTGGCGAATTCTTTATAATTTGCCAGTCCGGTCATTACGTGCGCAAACAGCCCAAACAGGATGGTGCAAACCAATAAGGATCCTAAAATTCCAATAGGCATATCCCTGGCTGGTTTTTTTGTTTCCTGCGCGGAGGCGGCAACCGCATCAAAGCCTATAAATACAAAGAAAACCAAGGCTGCTCCTCTTAAAATACCGCTCCAGCCATAATGTCCAAATTCTCCTGTATTTTGTGGGATATAAGGTTTGTAATTTGCAGGATCAATATACCTCCAGCCCAGAGCAATAAATACCAGTACTACACCTACTTTCAGAAAAACAATAATACCATTGACTATGGCTGATCCTTTAGTACCCCGGATAATAATCAATGTCATCAGGACAACGATTAAAGCGCCCGGAATATTGATCCATCCATGTATTACAGAGCCATCCGCCAGTTTTGCGGTTTCAAATGGTGATATGGTGAGTTGAGCGGGGAGGTAGAGATGGAAAGAGGCAAGAAAACGGGTAAGATATTGTGACCAGCTGATGGCTACAGTAGCACATCCGACAGAGTATTCAAGAACAAGGTCCCAGCCGATAATCCATGCAAATAATTCGCCCATAGTTGCATAGGAATAAGTGTAAGCACTTCCTGCTACAGGTATCATAGATGCAAATTCTGCATAGCAAAGGGCTGCGAATCCGCAGCCAAGTGCTGCAATAATAAATGAAATGGTAACAGCCGGACCGGAATAATTAGCGGCTGCCATCCCGGTGATAGAAAATAAGCCTGCTCCCAGAGTAAGACCAACTCCAATAAGAATAAGATTTAGAGGTCCTAAGGTTCTCTTTAAGGAATTCTCTGATTGCTCAGCAGCTTCGCGTCTGATGAGCTCAATGGATTTCTTTAGCATGTAAGCTTAATTAAGAGTACAAAAATACTTTTTTGGATAATATAAATGCTAAAATAAGTTATAGTATGAACTAAGTTTTGAAATTATACCGCTGTAATTCAGTTGATTAAAAAATAATACATGTTTTATATAGTACTATGTATTGCATATTACTATATAAAACATATATCTTTGTTATATGATAGCAGAAAATACGCAAACACAAATGCGAAAGGGCATACTAGAGTACTGTGTGCTGCTTATAATATCGAGAGGAGAGATTTATGCCTCTGATATTATCGCCGAGTTAAAATCGGCCAAATTACTGGTGGTTGAGGGTACGCTCTATCCGCTGCTCACCCGTTTAAAGAACAACGGTCTTCTCAGTTACAATTGGGTAGAATCCACTTCGGGGCCGCCCCGCAAATACTACGTCCTTACCGAGGAGGGGCGAGGCATGGTAAAACAGCTGGATACCACTTGGCAGGAACTTTCTTATGCAATTGAAACCTCTAAACAAACAAATAAATGAAACGCACACTGAACATAAATATTGGGAATTCTCTCATTCATATAGAAGAGGATGCCTACGAGCTTTTGACTGGCTACCTCAATGAAATTAAAGCCCACTTTGCAAAGAGCGCAGATGACTTTGAAATCGTAACAGATATAGAAAACAGAATTGCGGAGATGTTCCGCGAAATTCTGGTCACGCAACAGAAAGCGGCCATTAATACAAACGATGTGCAAACCATTATTTCGCAGATGGGAACTGTACGTGATTTTCAGTCCTCTGAAGAGGAGGAAGAAAATACCTTTGTACCACCTTATTCTGCAGGCATAAAACGTCTCTACAGAGATACTGAACAAGGGATGGTTGCAGGTGTCTGTGCAGGATTGGGGCACTATCTGAATATCGAAGACCGTTGGATCCGTCTGTTTGCACTCCTTTCCGTACTTGTGGGAGGCGCTGGAATTCTGGCTTATTTCGTGATGTGGATTATTGTTCCCCGCGCCCAGACCAGGTCTGAAAAAATGTATATGAAAGGTGAGGCTGTTAATCTTCAGGGCTTTATTAGGAATTTTCAAGATGAAATGGAAAATAATCAACTCATTAAAAGATCAGGAACATTTATTACGGAATTCCTTGATGTATTGGGGAAATTTATTTCAGGAACCGGAAAAACTATATTCAAATTTGTAGCGGGAACAATTATTCTGATGTCTGGAATCATGTTGTTGGGTTTGATTGTGGTACTGGCTATTTTTCTTGGTGTATGGGACGCAGGTGCGAATGAGATCTTTCCTTTGAGTATGGTAGACCAGGCTTACCAGTCTACGTTATTGTTTGCTGCTTTCATCTTTTTTGCAGTGCCGCTGCTTGCGCTACTTCTCTTCTCTGCCCGTGTCGCTTTTTCTTCCCGGCCGGTGAATAAGGCAGTTTCTTTTAGCCTGTTGATTATATGGTTGCTCGGTACCGCGACTGGCATCTTTTATATCGCTAAAGTAACAGCTGACTTTAAAGAAGAGGCTGAATTTACACAAACAAGCCCGCTAAAACCATATGGAACTTATACCCTGGTGTTGGATAAATCTCGTTTTTTTTCCAAAGAAGACAGTGTGCGTTATCAGATCAATTCAGACAGTTATAGGGGAAGGGTAATTGTAGATCATAATGATGGCCCTTTTCAACGGCCTGTCGATGTCCGGATCAGGATCGAAAGGAGTATGGATGGGAAATTTGCAGTGGTCCAAAATTTTAGTGCCCATGGAAAGTCCTTTGATATTGCTCTAAAGAATGCGCAAAGTATTCATTATGATTTTTTACAGCAGGATTCGGTACTTAATTTTAGTCCTAAATTATATCTGACCAAAAATAATTACTGGCGTAATCAGGAAGTTAACGTAACTGTGAAAGTTCCTGTTGGAACTAAGTTGATATTGAACAAAGATCTTGACCGGTATCTGGAAGATTACAGGTCCTGGAACTGTGATCAGGAAGGAGAAGACAACAGGGATTTTGCAGAATGGGTAATGACAGAAGACGGACTAAAATGTCAAAACGAAATTAACGGGGAGCATCATTAGATCCTCCCCGGAAATATTATTTAACCGTGTAGCGGTAGATAAAACGGCCAGGGTTGCCGTTTTTGTCTAAGCCTTCAACTACGGCTTTATAACTACCCTTACCCTCGGCGTTAAAGAATTCGAAGGACACTGCGCCGGTTGTGGCATCCGTGATCACCCTCGGATTCCAGTAAATTGTTGTTCTCAGGTCTTTCATGTTGATGTTCTCTGCAGTATACCTTGGCGAATAAAACTCACGTTGCTTGCTGTACCCTTTAGCGTTTACAGTAATCACATTGTTTTGAGGTAAAAGCTTTTTGATCTCTTCAAGACTCATCTTTTTCACCTTCTTCGCTTTTTTCATATTAATGGAAATTACTCCATTAGAGTTGTACATCCGGTTAACAGTACCCAATTCGTCTTTAGTGAAGATCTCAATGGATTCCAGCTCAGCCATGTTTACGGAAGAGAGGGCATAAACATCTACCGGCATTCCTGCCAGGAATATTTGTACAGGCGTTTTGTTTCCCGCGTTAAAATCTCTTGTTACATAGAAATTATTGGTATTGGTGTCCCAGGTTAGTCCCATCGCCATACTCTTAAGGCAAGTTAGCAGGTCATTACAGCCCTGGAAACGATCCGCGTCTAACAGGTGGTCAGGCATCATACTTAATCCCGAAAGAGCAGAATAGTCAGAGTGGCTTACCTTTTTTATTGGAGCAGCAGTAATCTTAACTTCTTTCAGTTGTCTTAAATAGCTATATTGTTTTTTGCTGTTGTTCAAGTAGTTGTTTAAGGTGCTGTCGATGTTCATTACCTCATCAGCACCATTCCTGTTGGTGCCAATTGCGGGTGCAGGTTCCTGGTCTACCATAATCATCAGGTTGCTGCCATTGGCGCCATATTTTGCACTGATTACTACCTGTGAAGAATCTGGAAAGTTCAGGTTCTGAAAATTAAATACGCCAGTGGGATTTGTAAAGGCTTCGGCTGAGAAAGTTCTGCCGGGTATCGTTAAACGCAAGCCCGCCTTCTTTACCGGCATACCGGTACGATCTCTCAATGTTCCTGTAATGTTCATTCCTTGTTCAGGAAGGTAACTGACCTGCGGATATTTTCCTGCAAGAATTTCTTTATAATCAAAACGGCGATAGCCCTGTGTAAGCATTAAAATGTCCAGATCTGCCAGTTTTTTGTCATTGGTTTTATTGAAGTAATAATTCGGTTTTTCCAGATAGCCTTTCAAATCTGAGCTCAATAAGAGTGAACTGAAAATGGAGGTTTCATTATCCTCATCAAAAGGAACTTTCTGCTCATCAGTCACGGAAACAGAAAAATTTCCTGCAAGTTTCTCCGTTGCATTTTTAGCTGTCACGGTCATTTTAACCTTTTGTCTCGGTTTGTAAGCTGGTAGATCTGTTTGTGCAGAAAGATTCAGCGCATCCTGGTGCAGGATAAAAGCAATCCTTTCGCTTACCGGTTCACCAGTGGCAGAAAACAAGGTAATTTGCACAATACCTGAAGGGAATTTTGCTTTAGGTATTTTAGCTACTGTAACCTGGTTTTGCAAAACCGTTTGGGCGGCGTAATAAATTACTCCGGCATTTTGACCTACAATAAACAAATTCTTGTCTTTATTTTGTTGAAAATAGGTGTCGTTAGCAACAATTTTAAGATTGATGTTGTCTGCAGCCGCATTATTGATCTGGAGCGTTATACCGGAGGTTGCAGACTTTGGAAGTTCAACGGTCTTGCTACTCCCGTCCTTGAACGAAATATTAGCTTTATAGGATTTACCAGCATCTGCATTGACATAGAATGAGCCCATTCCCAAGTGAGATGAGGCTAAAGTAGTGATCTGATTCCCGTCGTTATCTACAATAGTTCCAGTAAGATTTACACCCAGGCCGTTGGGGTTAACCGCCTTAAATGCGACTTGGGTTGGTATGCCTGATATCAGTTCACCCCCCTCTGGAAAAAACTGGATATCATTGTCTCCACTTTTAGGTTTTAGCTCAAAAGTAGAGGTTAAGCTTTCTTTGTCTCCTGTATTGATGTCGGTAATTAAGTTCCCGGTTTTAATGATCTGGTTTTTCTTTGGACTCAAATTGATGTTAAGTACTCCATTCTGATCTGTTGTACCCTTGCCCTTTAGAATGACATCGTAATCCGATATTACCCTCCAGTTTACCGTTTTGTTGGAGTAGGGTAATTTATCTGGATTTTTATATTGAATACGGGCATTGATGACCTGCTGATCTTTGGTAGAAGTCGCTGAAGTGTAGGTGAAATGTGTCAACAGTTGTTTGTCAACAGCTTCTCCAATTGGAATATTCTTCGTAAAGAAATAAGCGGGGTCAAAGTTCAGCATCCATACTGTATATGCCCTGACATAATAATTACCTTGTTTAAAATTCAAAGGGTCCAGTGGAATATTGCCGTAGGCAACGCTGTTTGCTACCGGAAATTTTAAAGAAGCTACCAGCGAATCTTTACTACTCATTACATCCACATAAACTACTTTACTTAAAGGCGAAGGAAGGTTCTGTTCGGAGGTGAGGTAAGCTTTAAACCATATGGTGTCTACCACACTATAATAAGGCTTGTCGAAATGAAGGTATACTTTTTCTACAGGATACAATTCAGGCAATTTGCCTGTTTTCTTTATAATATTATTTAAGATCGTGGTGTCCTTCTGAGAAAATGCCGAAAAGTGTACACTAACTAAGGCAAGCATCAAAGCAGCAACAAATTTTAAATACTTCATGAATATAAATTAACAAATTAATTAGGCTAATATATTCATTTATGCGCTTAGCTTGTTCATGTCAAACCCGGTTTAACATAATTTGACATTTTATGATATAATATTTTTACACGCAGGCAAAAAAAAGAGGTAGAAACCTAAATCTCTACCTCCTGATATAAACTGGGAATCTCTTATTTGAACTCTATAACGAAATCCTCTAAAGGAGTGCGGACTTTCTTCAGGTTAACCAGCCAATCTCCGCTATCATCTCTATAACCTAATGGCAAGAGAGTTGTGCTTCGCAGATTCTGAGCCGAAAGCCCTAAAACCTCATCCAGTTGTTTAGGATCAAAGCCTTCCATTGGTGTGGCATCAACCTTTAATAACGCAGCCTCAGCAATGGCAACACCAAAACCGATATAGGCCTGCTTAGCAGCATGATGAAAGTTTTCTTCTGCAGTTTTAGCAGTATATAAAGAGATGATCCTGTCCTCATAATCTTTTGTGGCATCGGCCGGCAGACTGCGTTGTGCATTAGTGTGTGAAAATACCGACCTGATTTTTTCCGGGGTATAATTGTCCCAGGCTGCAAAAACAAGAAGGTGCGAACAGTCGATGATCTGTTGCTGACCAAAAGCAATAGTTGAGATTTTTTCCTTTAACTCCTGGTTGGTAACCACAATTACTTTAAATGGCTGCAAACCAGAGGAAGTAGGCGCTAGTCTTGCCGCCTCAACAATCTGATCTACTTTTTCCTGAGGTACTTTTGTACCATTCATCTTTTTTGTGGCATATCGCCAATTTAATGCTTCAATTAAGCTCATATCTTTATTCTTTTTGAACAATTTTATCTGTTAGTAATACTGGGTATATCAAAAATAACAGTGTTAGCAAATGTAAGTATGTTATTTAGTGTAAAACAA
>NZ_DATMRL010000419.1:0-6263 GCF_035566355.1 Pedobacter sp. | reverse complement strand
AAATTCAATCAAACATGAGAAATTCAAAGTTTAAAATATATACGGCATTGTGCTTAATGATGTTGTCAGGATTATACTCCTGTAAAAAGAGCTTTCTGGAAGTAGATCCAAAAGGAAAACTGATCGCTAAAAATACAAATGATTATAACCTGATCCTCAACAACGGCTATTTCAATTCAACCGATATAGACGGACAAATATTTTTAGGAGACGAGGTCACTTCAGTGCAGCCGTATTACGATAATATGCTGACATTAAAATCCAAAAGGTATTTTCAATATGCAGATGTGATTTATGAGCCTAATGAGGATGGGAGTGAATTTAAGGCGTTAATGTCCCAGTTGTACACCTATAATATTGTAATCAATGAAGTGATGGGGTCACAGGGCGGGACAGATGATGTAAAAAAATCTTACCTCGCGGAAGCCTTAACCAACAGGGCCTGGATCTATTTTATGCTGATCAATTATTATGGTAAACCTTATAATGAGGCAACAGCAGCGACAGATCCTGGCTTTCCAGTTGTTAAGACCTCAGATGTTACACAAACTAAATTCGAGAGGGCCTCTGTAAAAGCCGTTTATGATTTTATTGTTCAGGATTTACAAACGGCCATTCCATCCTTACCAGTTTCTGCAGGTAATCGTATCCGTGTGGCAAAGTCTGCTGCAGAAGCGCTTTTAGCCAAGGTTTACCTTTTTATGGGGAAATATCCCGAAGGCCTGGTTCAGCTCAATAGCGCCTTTTCTCATTTGCCAACTACATACTCCGTAAATTTATACGACTACAATTCTACTTTGGCTGTAGGTGGTGCATGGGGATACAACCCGGTTTCAAGTCCGCTTACCTATGTTCTTGGTGTGCTAACGGTCAACGACAATCAGGAGCTACTCTTCGCCAAACAATTTGGCAATAGTTATACTTTTTTAGCCAATGATATTTTATTGGCACCTCAAACTGTGGCTTTGTATGACGGGTCGAAGACTGGTGATTTACGGTTAAGATTTCTTGGGCCAAATTATTTTGGTGGTGCGCCAATTACCGCGGGAGCCTTTAGAAAAGTTGGACCTTACGCCACCCAAATTGGCATGTGCATGCCCGATATGTATCTGATGAAAGCGGAACTTAAGGCACGTACCGGTGATGTTACGGGAGCTAAAGCCGATCTGGAAGCCTTTCGTAAAAACAGGATGCCTGTAGCAAATGCAGGCGTAAACATCACCGACCAAACGGCAATGGTCAAATTCATTATTGACGAGCGTACCCGTGAATTTGCTTTGCAGGGTTATCGCTGGTTTGATATGCGCCGTTTATCTGTAGACCCCATCTTTGCTGGAACGACCTATAAACATCAGGCACTTTCTGCAACAGGTACTGTGATGGCAACCTTTCCATTAAAGCCGGAAAGGCTCACCTTGCGGTTTCCGGAAAAAGTGATTACAGCGAATCCAGGAATGGTCAACAATCCTTAAAAACTAATCTTGAAAAACAAAATATGAAAAAAATCAGAAACATCCTGATGGGCTTGTCCGTACTCTGTACTTCAGCATTTGCCCAAAAGGAAACCGTAAAACCAAGCTTTGGGATTGGCTCTGAAGTATCAGAATACCCTAAAGTACAATGGATCCAGGGCGAGCCGGTAACCCGGTTTGATCCAGATAAAATCTATATTGTGGAATGCTGGGCCACGTGGTGCGGGCCGTGTAAAGCGGCGATCCCTCATGTAAATCAGTTGCAGAAAAAATTTGGGAACAAGGTGGTGATTATTGGTCAGAATATCTGGGAAACGAATCCAAAGAAAGTGGCGGATTTTGTGAAGCAGGAAGGGGACGGAATGAGTTATAGGATTGCTTATGGTGGCGGACAGGAGAGTGATTTTTCTTTGAAATTCATGAAGGCTGCAGGACTAAGCGGAATCCCGCAGACCTTTGTGATCCAGGATAATAAAGTTGTCTGGATGCCTAATCCGGAGCAATTGAGTGAGGAAGCTATACAGTTGCTGATAGACCGGAAGTTTAATCTCGATGCGGCAAAAAAAATGGATCCTGCCAAGAAATACGATGGTCTTCGAAAACTGATCTTTGAAGAGAAGGCCTATGATAGGGCTATGGTTGTCCTTGATTCCATGTTGGAAAAAAATCCTTTTGAAGATACCGGGGTAATGATGAAGTGGGTTTTGTATGGGAAGATGGGAAAACCTGCTGATGGAATATCTTTCCTTAAACAGGCTTACGATCAGCATCCTACTTCTACCATTAAATATTTGTACTATAAAACGCTTGAGGACAATAAGCAGTGGGATGTTCTTGCAAAAGAAACGGCAGTTTATTTGAAAGAAAACCCAGGGGATGATGCAGATGCTTCGGAAGCGATGATTGCATGGTATTCAGCCATTTATGGGCAAGGGGATTTGAAAGGTGCAGCAGCTTTGCTGAATAGATTTACGGTCAATTCGAAAAATCCACAAACCTTAATGAGGATTGCTTTTATTGATCAAATTGTTCCTGCTGCTAAACCCGATGCTGCAATTGCTGCGGCAATGTTTAAGGCCGGAGAAAAGTCGCTTGCACTTGATCCTGTCAACCTGATGCTTTCGGGAGAGCTGGTTAAAAGGAGCTGGGAAAAAGGCGATAAAGAGAAGGCGAAAAAACTGACCGAAAAGACAATCTCCGATTTGAAGAAAGCTGGCGGACAAGAAAAGCTGGTTTCCATTCTGGAGCAATTACTGGCCTCATTAAAGAAGGGCATTCTTCCTTCTGATCAACAGTTTAAATTATGGAAAGTAGAATCGAATAAATAATAACGATCATGAAGAAGACAATTAATCTGATTGCGTGCGTTGGCCTGTTTGCTTTTTCAGCCAATGCCCAGAACACGTATACCATAAACGGAAAATTTACCGCACTAAAAGAAGACAAGAAAGTCTTCCTTGCTTATCGTTCCTTAGGCAAAACTATTGAAGACTCAACTGTAACGAAGAACGGTCTGTTTTCTTTTAAGGGGCAGATTGGCAATGATGCTGTTAAAGCGTATTTGACCTTTGAACCTGTAAAAATAGATTCTTCAGTTACTTTTATTGAAAAACGATTGAAGACAGATCAAAAGGACTTTTTCCTGGAGAAGGGAATCACGAAGGTCGGCGGAAGTAGTACTATGAAAAAAGCGGTCATTACTGGCGGTAAGGCGCAGGCAGAAAACCTGGAACTGGAAGCCGAGATGAAGCCGGAACTGGACCAGATTGAGCCCTTACAGGAAGAGATGGTGGCTATATATATCAGAACACAGGCCAAAGGGGTAGATACGATTCAACGCATGAAAGAGATCAGGAAACTGATGACGCCTTATGCATTGAAGGCCCAGGAAAAGCAAAATACCTTTTTTAAATCGCATCCAGATTCCTATGTCAGCCTGGATATGGTGCAAGGCAAAAGTACTGTGATTAAGCTGGAGACATTTGAACCTATGTTTAATAGCTTGCGTGAAAGATTAAGAACTACTGCGGAAGGGAAATTACTGGTAAAAAAACTGGAAATTGCGAGGAAAACCTCAGTCGGGGTAGTTGCCATGGATTTCACACAACCGGATGTAAATGGGAAACCCATTTCTTTAAGTTCTTATAAAGGTAAATATGTATTGATTGATTTTTGGGCCAGCTGGTGCGGTCCGTGCCGTAAAGAAAATCCAAATGTGTTGAAAGCTTATAACGAATTTAAAGATAAGAATTTTGATGTACTGGCAGTTTCACTGGATGATAAAAAAGACAACTGGTTAAAAGCGGTTAAAGAAGATGGGCTTCCGTGGACACAGGTGAGCGATCTTTTGGGTTTCAAAAATGCAGCAGCGCAGGCTTATGCCATTTCTGCAATTCCTCAGAACTTTTTATTGGATCCCAATGGCAAGATCATCGCCAGTAATCTTCGTGGTGATGCTTTAATGAAGAAGCTTCAGCAGGTTATTAATTAATTAAATTTGCTGTTCGGCATATATAGACGTATATGCTTGATATAAAAGGCCAGAGAAGTATTCTTATGGCCTTTTATATTATTTAATGGTGGTCTAATGGTTTTAATGTATCTTAAACTTATGAAAACTGTTAACAGAAGAAGTTTTATAAAGCAAGCAAGCCTGTTCACAGCAGGGCTTGCTGCTTTACAATTTCCGGTATGGGCACAAAGCATATTTTCCGTTGGATATCCTTTACATAATATCCCTGAAAACAAAGCTATAGATCCTTCGTGGCAGCAAGCGCTGTTTAACAGAGGCGAAGCGACGACCTATTTAAAAAGCAGGAATGAACTTAGGTATATAGGCATGCCGGTTGGCGGACTGCATGCAGGAACGGTGTATGTGGGTGGGGACGGCAGGCTCTGGCTTTGGCAAATTTACAATGAGAGTTTTGAAGGAGTGCATGAAGGAATAGACCCTAAAGTTGTCAATTGGGACGATGGAACTTCATTGCGTAAAATTCGCCCAAGGGATGGATCTGCCTATGTTGAACCAGCCATAGCCAATAACAGACGTGTATTGGAACAAGGGTTTGCCATTAAAATAGACTATGAAGGAAAAACTTTAATTAAGGAGTTAAATGAAGATCATTGGGATGAAGTCAGTTTTGAAGGATCATATCCAGTTGCCACTATTAAATATTGTAGTAAGGACTTCCCTTTAGAAATAAAACTCTGCGTTTATTCACCATTTATTCCTTTGGATGCGGAAAAATCAGCTTTACCTGCTACTATACTTAGGATAGAAGCCGTTAACAAGGGTAAAGAATCTATAGATATTTCTCTGTTGGGTTGGATGGAAAATGGAGTGAACAAATTGACAGGTAAAGAAAATATGGGGCAAAGAAAAAATACACTGCTGGCAGCTGAAGATTCAACCGGTATCTTTTTTTCTTCTGATAGTAGTAGTAAAGAAGTGCAGGAAGCCGGTGATGGTGGCTCCATGTGCTTTATGTTACATCATGCCAAAGGAAACCCCCAGATTTCATTTAATCCTTGGCCAGTTAACAGCAAACATTTTAATACCTCTGAAAGCAGTTCTGCTTTAGAAGATTTTCCTGAAAAATTGATTGGAGCGATTGGGACTGGGACCATATTAGCCGCTGGACAAAGATTTAACGCAGATTATTCAGTGAGCTGGTATTTTAACAACCCAAATCCAAAACTTAAAGAATTAGTTAAAGATGCAGAACCTGGTTTCCATTATGGTGCCAAATTTAGGAATGCCAAAGAGGTTTCAAACTTTATAAATGCCAATTTTAAGGAACTCTCTTCTAGAACCGAACTTTGGGCTCATACCTGGAAAGATTCTACACTGCCGCACTGGTTTCTGGAACGCACCTTTGTAAATATAGGCACTCTGGCAACAGCTAATACTTATCGTTTTGCAGACGGCCGTTTCTGGAGCTGGGAGGGTGTAGGTGCATGTGCAGGAACCTGTACTCATGTGTGGCAATATGCACAAGCCGTTGCCAGGATTTTTCCGGAACTGGAAAAAGACTTACGTGAACGGGTTGACCTTGGCATTGGCTTTATAGAGGAAAGTGGCGCAATTCTTTTTCGGGGAGAAAATGAAACCCGTCCGGCGATTGATGGCCAGGCTGGTACGATACTCAGATTCTACAGAGAGCATCAAATGAGCAAAGACCATCACTTTTTGAATGCCAACTGGTCAAAAATTAAAAAGGCCGTCGAGTTTATGCTGGATCAGGATAAAAATGGGGATGGAATGACGGATACACCGATGGAGAATACTCTTGATGCCGTGTGGGAAGGAGAGATTGCCTGGATTGTTGGTTTATGTATTGCCGCTGCAAAGGCCGCACAGATGATGGCCGAGGAAATGAAAGACTCTTCATTTGCAAGGGTCTGTGAAACCTATGTAACCAATGGTCGTAAGAATATGGAAAAGGAGCTCTTTAACGGAGAATATTTCATTCACCGTCCAGATGCTGTTCAAGGCCGCCAAAAACTGGGTTCTTATAATACCTGTCATATCGATCAGGTATATGGACAGAGTTGGGCGTTCCAGATAGGCTTACCTAGGATTTTGGATAAGGAAAAGACAGTTGCCGCCCTGACGGCTCTATGGAAATATAATTTTACTATGGATGTTGGGCCATACATCAAAACCCATACGGGAGGACGTCCTTATGCACTGGCTGGTGAAGGTGGAATGGTCATGAATACAAACCCACATAATGAAGCTAAGCCCTTCGGAGAAAATGTAAGCTGGCAGCTGGGCTATTTCCATGAATG
>NZ_DATMRL010000418.1:0-11048 GCF_035566355.1 Pedobacter sp. | reverse complement strand
CAAAGACCAGCCAACAGCCCTAAATTTGAATCTGAGGCTTTCATTTCACTTCAATTAAAAATGTTGTTAAGAAAAGCTATACTCTGAAAGTCTGATCGAAAGATCAGTACGGGCAGTTTGCAGCGAAACAGGATGACAGTTTAAATGCGAAATGAGTGGCCACTATTGCCAAAATATCCACCGAAGCAGATTATTAGGTATTTAAGCAACAGGGGATTGAACAAGTGATTATGGTTTAACCATAGAATGAGAAAAGTTGACCAATTTTAGTTAGCAAAAAATATTATCTATCTTTAAATATCTAAAATTCTCAATTATGTCATTACGTTCTCTTTATACTAATTATTTTAGTGCCTTTCTCAGCTTATCCCGCAACACCTAAATTCTTTTACTCCGTAATCTAGTTAACTAAAAGAACTTTCCATGCGCGCTGTTCATGTTCAGAAAATTAATACAACAATCATAGGCAATACGGTTTCCCGTATGATTCTGATTTCGGTTTTCTCGATAATTGTTTGGGTACAGATTAAAGTTATTTACAGCAACAGTCCATAGGAATTGGAACGACTCAAGTTTAAAAAATAATTAAAATGAAAATAGATATTCACGTCCATACTAAGAAGGTAAAAACCGGGGATGCGGACACTAGAAATGTTACGGCTGATCGCTTTAACGAGATTATCAGATTGACCGACGTCAAGATATTGGCCATAACTAATCACAACCATTTTGACATTGATCAATACAAGAAAATCAGCGAGTCTGTAAAGGATGTCTGCCAGATTTGGCCAGGTATTGAACTTGATATCCAAGAAAATTCCAAGCGTGCCCATTTGCTAGTTATAGCGAACCCTAAAACTGCGGAAGCTTTTAATCAGCGTTGCGAAAACATCCTAGCTGGACAGAACCCGAACATTTTCGCCACTTCCATTGTAGCTACCGTCGAAAACTTCGAGGATCTGGATTGCATTTATATCGCGCACTACATGAATAAAACACCGAATCTGGGAGATGCAGAGCTTGATGCTTTGTCCGCGCTCATCAGCAATCCCAGAAGAGTGATCAAAGAGGCTGCAAATTCCATTTCCGCCGGTATTTTCATCAGCCATGGCCATAACTCAATTTACGGTTCAGATATTCAGGATTGGAATGACTATGAAGTTTTAGCCCAGGGCTTGCCCGATCTGCGTCTACCTGTCGACAGCTTTGAGCAGTTCTGTCTCCTTCTGGATAAGAACGAGGCGACGATCAATACGATTCTACAAAAGAAAACGTGCGATAAAGTTGTCATCGCGCCCTTTGGCGCAGGGGAAATCATGACTCTGGATATTTACAATGATATCAATATCCTGTTCGGATCTAAGGGGACAGGAAAAACCGATATTTTAAAAAGCTTATCGGCCTATTACAACAGTATTGGTTATACGACTAGCGTCTATATGTCAAACGATAGACATGTAAATGATGTGTTCAATTTGCGCGGTCAAAATTTTAACGTTGATGTAAGCGACTTCGGCGTTAATGAGTGTACAGCGGAAATAGAATCTATAAAAACCGCTACCGAGGTGGCCATCACCAGTATGGGAAAATACAGGCAGCATTTCTCTGGTGAAGAGACCAATAAAATTGCCCAGAAGCTCAAAATAAAGACCATAAACCATATCGATGAAGCCGGGGCCGTAAGGGCGCTGGATGAAGTCAGCGGGATTCTGCAGGAATTCAAGACTTTTCAGGTATTTCTGTCCGACAACACCCTAGTTGGGGATCTTATTGAAAAAGAATTAATAGATGAACTGGTTGATGTTTTAGAGCGGATTTTGCTTCGTCTGAAAGTGAAAATCGACAATCAGTTTTTAGAGGCCAACAGCTTAAAGTTATTGAATCAGATCGTCAGCATATTCAATCAGGAGATCACTAAGAAAACTGGTGTCCCACAAAAACCAACTGGGACAGGATTTACCGATTATGCCAGAAACCGAATAAAGATTGAACAAAACATCAGAAAGATAAAGCAGGCCATCAACACTTCTATTTCGCCCATTGAGGATTATGCGGGCGATCTGGGTGAAAAAGGAAAACTTTATTGCAGGACCAGCCTGATGATCCAAAACGGATCGTTTATTAACGGTGCATACGAGACCGTTAAAAACATCAACAAAACCCCGCAAAAGGACTTCGCTAATCACATCCTCTCGATTTCCAGACACGTGTACAGCAATGAACTATTTGAGAAAATTGCCGATTTAAAACATATTGAAGGTGTCGAACATATCCGGGGCATCAGTGACCTACTTCAGTTCAACCGGATTTTTGTTCTGAACGGAAATTTATATAATCCTTCGAATGGAGAATCTTCCATGATCCTCTTGCATAAAGAACTGACGGAAGACAAGGAAATTTACCTCATCGACGAACCGGAGAAAAGCCTGGGTAATGACTACATCAACGATGTGATTGTTCCCATCATCAAAGAGAAGGCCCTTTTAGGTAAAAAAGTGATAATTGCCACGCA
Source organism: Pedobacter sp. (assembly GCF_035566355.1). Lineage (GTDB taxonomy): Bacteria > Bacteroidota > Bacteroidia > Sphingobacteriales > Sphingobacteriaceae > Pedobacter. The sequence continues at coordinate 8,536 of NZ_DATMRL010000418.1, read as the reverse complement.
TGATGCCAATATCGCCGTCAGGACTTTACCCTACAATTCCATTTATCGGTTGAGGGAAAATGGCCTTTATTACACCATGACGGGAAATCCGTTTTTCAATACATTGAAGTGCATCAATACTTCCAGAGCTGAACTGGACTGGAAAGAAATCAGCATGAAAACACTAGAAGGGGGCAAATCGGCCTTCGGAGAAAGGGGTAAAATATATGGAAACTAAAACAGCGACAATCAAAAGACAAACCGACCAGAGCAAGCTCGTACTGCAGGGCCATACAGGCAATTTTGAGATCATTTTAACCGAGGACAACCCAAATAATATCAAGAGCGTATTCAATTTGATTCTCAAGGACTTAAAAAATGGATTAATCCAATTTGAACTAACCGACGATAAAGAAGATATGTACTATCACATCTGCAAGGAATACATCAAACAGTTGAATGCAGAGATGGTTACTATTTATGAAGAGTTAGAAAGGTATGATCTGGTCGTAGAAGAAAAAGAGGAATCGGCTAATAATCAAATAGCTAGGCCAGAATAGTTGATGTCTCCTTGGATCAAGCACTGCCAGTTAGATCTATGGGCAGGTAAAGATTTCCTGTCCTTTTTGGACGGGAAACCGCGGGAGGCCTTGGGATTGCTTATTTAACCAGGAGAAAATTACCCCAATTACTTATTCGAATTGTTCTGGTTCAAACATAAAAACGTGTAAAACCGTACTCAGATTTGTTTATTTTTATAAAAATAAAATTATTATATGCCTGCTTTTAGAGGAGTCAACTTGCGTTCCGGAGACCTTGCTGAACAACTTGGTATATTGCTACTACAATCCGTTGCTTTGGTAGCCCCCATTCCCCGTACAGAAGACGTAGGGATCGATGTAGTCTCTACCCTTATCAAAAAATATGACGGCTATAAATACATTGCAGAAGATTCATTTTTTGTCTCCATAAAATCGGCGTCAATCACTGAGATTTTGTTCGAAGGCGACCAGATACAATGGCTGAAGGACCTGCACCTTCCATTATTTATTGCAACAGTAGACCGCAGAACCTCCACCATGAAACTTTACACTACACAGAGTCTGTCCGTTGCATTTGCTTCTAATTCGGAACTTCGAAAGGTAAACCTCCAGCTTATGGAAAAATATGATGGAGAACTCGGCAAGGTAGACGAAGAACTGGATTTACCAATAGGTCCTCCAGTTTTGAAATGGACCCTAAACGATATCGAAACAAACCCCAATTTCGTGCAGCAATTCTATGACCTGATGAAAACTCACGTGACCATTGCCAAAAAATCTATAGAAACCAGACGAGTAGGGTATGTGGACCTTATGGTATGGAAAACGGGTAAAGTTCCTCGCATCTGGGCACAACAATTGGAAGGCAGAAAAGACAACCTGGCCATGGATGAAGTATCTGCGCCCTATTTTCATTCAATTTTACACAATCTATCACTTGGTAGCGAGATCGAAACGACCAGAAGCCTATACAGACTATTCGATAAAGTCCTCGATCGTGCTGGCCATTTTCATATCGTCAATGGAGTTAGGGAATTAAGGCCCCTGGCTTTGATCCCTAAAGAAAAAGTTGCAGAAGATCCTGAAATTTCATCGTAAAAAAATACTAAATTCTTAGGATTCCTTTTTAACTATCTAAATACCGACTGATGAGCGAGAATAAGGAAACTGGTTTTGGCAGAGTGGAGAAAAGAGAGCTATATCGGATAACGTTTATTGTCAAGGAAGATTATTTAATCAGTTGTAAAATCATGGTCAAAACGACTTTCAGGAATATCATTTTGTTTTGGGCGGGCGAGTTCATTCTAAATAATTCTTTAGTTTTACCAGATCAGACGTAACCTCAATAATGAAACAGGAAATCATACCTTTTATCCGCTCAAAGGATTACAAATTTATAAAGGACATTGGCCAGGGAGGCCTAGGCAAAACCTATCTGATCGAAGATGAGCTCATCGGCGAACAGTTCGTCTGCAAAAAATACATTCCTATGTACGATGAGCATAAGGAGCTCTATTATGATCACTTTGTAGAGGAAATCAAGCTCCTTCACCTACTTTACCACGTCAATGTGGTCAGGGTATTTAACTTTTACCTATATCCAGCTCATAGAACTGGGTATATCCTAATGGAATACGTAGACGGAAAGATCATCAGCGACTATATTGCCTCCAATCCGCACCGGATTGACGATATATTTGTCCAGGTTATCGGGGGATTCCGCCACTTGGAGGAACACAACATCCTTCACCGCGACATCCGTCCGGAGAACCTGATGGTCTCCAACGAAGGCTACCTGAAAATCATCGATTTCGGCTTCGGCAAAAAGGTGCTCCTGAATGAAGACTTCGACAAAAGCATATCGCTGAACTGGCGCTATCCTGTCCCGCAGGATTTTTCGCAAAAAATCTACAGTTATGCTACCGAGATTTATTTTGTGGGCAAGCTTTTTGAGGAACTGCTCACCGAAAATGGTATAACCGGATTTGCACACAGGGGCATCCTGGAAAAGATGCTGCCTAGTAATCCAGACCTGCGTATCGGGTCCTTCTTTGAACTGGACAGGTTGATAATCCAGGGAGGCTCACCGGGACTGGAGTTTACTGAAAGAGAAAAAAAAATCTATCGGGATTTTGCTATGGATGTGAGCAAAATTTATTCAAAGATTGAGACAAGTGCACAATACGTTAAAGAACCCGCCCAGATCATCAAGCTCCTAGATGAGGTATATGAAAATTCCATACTGGAAACCGCGGTCCAGAATGTCCAGTCCATTTCCAGGTGTTTTATCAAAGGTGCCTACTATTATAACAACTCGGCGGAAATCGTTGTAGATGATATGGCGGCCTTTTTAAAAATGATCAAAGTCATGAGTCCGGATCGGCAGAAAATCATTATCAATAATCTCTGGCAAAGGCTTGACCGGTTGCCAAGATATACCGTTGAGGTTTATTCAGAAGACGATGACCTTCCGTTCTAATATCTTCCAAACAGATGACTAATACTAAATTATTTGATCCAATATGAAAAAAGACATCTTTTCCCGTCATGAGGATATCGACAAAATGGCATTTATGAACTGGCGCATCGATGACAACCATATACATAACATAATCAATATGGCCGATGGATTCCTCACCGCCGCCATCCAGCTAACCGGACAAGCACTTTTGGACAATTCCCGGAAGACAGCCGATATTACGATTTTTCCTATCCTCACCAATGTTAATCATAGTATAGAACTCTACCTGAAGGCCATGACCTGGACACTCAACGAAATTATGGCCAACGGTACAAAAATCGAAGGCGGTCACGATGTCTTCCAAATCTTTCAGACCCTTCGTGCCAAGATCAAAGCTTACGGCGGACAGGTGACGATAAAAGGCTTTGATGACCGGATGCAAGGACTACATCAATACCTGGACGAACTCGCCTCAAAAATCAGAACCAATAAGGACAACATGGATTTTTCCAGATATCCGCTCGACCAGAAATATAACCCTCATTTTTATGTTATCCCTACAGGAAACATCGAAATAGACCTGGAAAACCTGCTTGAAAGGCTGACCGAAATCCATCAGGCACTTGATGAAACAGCGAATTTCCTCTTTCATCAGGAGCTCAACCATGACTGGTGATGGGGTGGATCCAACCAAAAACATTCAAGACCGAAAGATAAATGTTTAGCTATGGGATAGCTGAACCGATGTGATATAATATAGGAAGTTGAGAGGAATATTATTTATCCTCCTTGAATTTTGAGTGGGGTGTTTAAATGATGTTTCTAAATTATTTGATGCTGTTATATATTTTTAAAACACCATACTTTTTAACTAGTGTACAATTATTTGATGAGATAATATTGTATTTTCAACGAAAAGATACGAAGAATTATACTATTTAAAGTTAGAACCAATATAATAAAAAAAGCCCCGCATTATAAGGCGAGGCGGCTTGGATGTTTTCACAACGGAATAATCCTTATTGTGATTTGCTTTCAATTCAAATGTACATATTATTTTCCTATTGAAGTACGGGAAACCGTAATTGGGAAAAATTTTTTCTTTTTAAGTTTATGACACTCTAAATAACTAAATATGATGAAGATAAAATTAGGTTTGGATATTGGAACCAACTCTGTTGGCTGGGCCTTGATAGAAGAAAATTTCGGTATCAAAGCAGGTCGTATTATTGGAATGGGTAGTAGAATTATTCCCATGACTCAGGATATAAAGGATGAGTTTGGAAAGGGAAATTCTATTTCACAGACTGCAGAGAGAACTAATTTTAGGGGGATTCGTAGACTCAGGGAGCGCCATTTGTTGAGAAGAGAGCGTTTGCATAGAGTGCTAAATTTGCTGGGATTTTTACCAGAACATTATTCTAGTCAAATCGATTTTAATAAGCGTTTGGGTAAGTTCATTAATGATACGGAACCTAAATTGGTTTACAATAGCGAAGGGTTTGTTTTTAAAAAATCTTTTGAGGCGATGCTTGAAGATTTTAAAATTAGCCAACCAGACTTAGTAACAGAGGGTAAACTTATACCATATGATTGGGTAATTTATTATCTAAGAAAGAAGGCATTGACGGAAAAGATAGAAAAAGAAGAGCTGGCTTGGATCTTATTAAATTTTAATCAAAAGCGTGGATATTATCAATTACGTGGTGAAGAAGAGGAAGAGGATCCGAATAAGTTGATCGAGTTTCATTCTCTAATGGTAGTGGATGTGATGGCTGATGATGTACAAAAAGGAAAGGCCGATATATGGTATTCTCTTTTGTTGGAAAACGGATGGGTGTATCGTCGTTCTAGCAAGACGCCTTTATTTGATTGGAAAGGTAAATTGAGGGATTTTGTAGTTACAACAGATTTGGATGATGATGGGAATGTTAAAACAGATAAAGAAGGTAAAGAAAAGAGGAGTTTTAGAGCTCCAGGTGCGGATGATTGGACTCTGGTAAAAAAGAAAAGTGAACAGGAAATAGAGCGTTCTGATAAGACTGTTGGTGCCTATATTTATGATACCTTGTTGCAAAATCCTAAGCAGAAAATTAATGGAAAACTGGTAAGAACTATTGAGCGTAAATTTTATAAAGAGGAATTAGTTGCTATCCTAAAGACTCAATCTGGGTTTCACGGGGAGCTTAGAGATGAAAATTTATACAATGAGTGTGTAAGGGAGTTGTATCGAAACAATGAACAACATCAAATAGAATTGACTAAAAAGGACATTGTACATTTGTTTGTAAACGATATCATTTTCTATCAGCGCCCTTTACGTAGTCAAAAATCGTCTATTGGAAATTGTTCTCTGGAATATCGCAGATACAAAGATGGCAAAGGTGTTGAACAAACAGACTATTTAAAGGTTATTCCAAAATCGAACCCTTTATATCAGGAATTTCGTTTATGGCAATGGATTTATAATCTAGGGATCTATAAAAGGGATGATGATGCGAACAGTGTTACCGGTACTTTTTTAAATAGTGCTGAGGATTTTGTGCAGTTGTATGATTTCTTAAATGAAAGGAAGGAGATTGATCAAAAGGCTTTGATCAAATTTTTTCTGGAAAAGCAAGGCTTTAAGGGCAAAATGCTAGCTGCTGAGGTAGAAAAGTATAGATGGAATTTTGTAGAAGATAAAAAATATCCTTGTAACGAGACGGGTAGCCAAATTCAAGCTAGATTAGATAAAATCGATGGCATTAAGCCAGAATTTTTAACTCGGGAAATAGAATACAAGCTATGGCATCTTATTTATTCGGTGACGGATAAAGTTGAATATGAAAAGGCATTAAAAACTTTTGCTGAAAGGCAGTTGCTTCCTATAGGCCCGTTTGTTGAGCATTTTAGGAAATTTTCTCCTTTCAAAAGTGAATATGGTGCTTTTTCGGAAAAGGCTATTAAAAAGTTATTGCCGTTAATTCGGACAGGGAAATATTGGAGATGGGATGCCATAGACTTAAAAACAAAAGATAGAATAGAAAAGCTATTGTCTGGTGAGGTTGATGATCGTATTAAAGAAAGGGTTCGCGAAAAAGCGATTCATTTAACGCAGGAAGGCCATTTTCAGGGATTGCCATTGTGGTTGGCGAGTTATGTTGTTTATGGACGTCATTCTGAAGCTGATATCGCGGGGAAATGGAACTCTGTTGAAGATCTGGAGGCATACCTAAATGAATTTAAACAATATTCTCTGCGAAATCCTATTGTAGAGCAGGTGGTGACTGAAACGCTTCGAGTTGTTAAGGATATTTGGATCCAATACGGTAAAGGAGTTAAAGATTTCTTTAGTGAAATCCATATTGAATTGGGCCGCGAGATGAAAAGTACAGCGGATGATCGAAAAAGAATCACTCAACAGGTGACCTTAAACGAAAACACCAATCTAAGAATTAAAGCTTTATTGGCCGAGTTGTTAAATGACAGGGACATAGAGAATGTACGTCCATATTCTCCAATGCAACAGGAAGCCTTGAAAATTTACGAAGATGGTGTTTTGAATTCTATGGTAGATATTGATGAGGATATTTTGAGGATTAGTAAAACTTCTCAACCGTCTACTACAGAATTAAAGCGTTACAAGTTATGGCTGGAACAAAAATATCGTTCCCCGTATACAGGGCAAATTATTCCTTTAAATAGATTATTTACCTCAGATTACGAAATTGAACATATCATTCCGCAAAGCCGCTTTTTTGACGATAGCTTTAGCAATAAGATTATTTGTGAATCGGCCGTGAATAAATTGAAAGATAAGCAGCTTAGTTATGAGTTTATTAAGAATCATGGTGGTTCTATTGTGGAGTTGGGTTTAGGGAAAGTGGTAAAGATATTGGACGTGGGCGGATATGATGAGTTTGTTAAACAAAACTATGGAAAGAATCGAGGTAAGCGTAATAAGTTAATGCTTGAAGAAATTCCGGATCAGATGATTGAACGCCAGTTAAATGATACTCGTTATATCAGTAAGTTTATTAGTGCTTTATTATCTAATATTGTTCGTTCAGAGCTCAATGACGATGGTGTTAACTCTAAAAATGTATTGCCTGGTAATGGGAAAATAACTTCGACTTTAAGGCAAGACTGGGGATTGAATGATGTTTGGAATGATTTGATCTTGCCTCGTTTTGATCGAATGAATCAATTGACGAATTCTACCTTTTTTACAAGTTGGAATGAGAATCATCAAAAGTTTTTAGCAACTGTACCTATTGAATACTCAAAAGGGTTTCAAAAGAAAAGAATTGACCATAGACATCATGCTTTAGACGCATTAGTTGTTGCTTGTGCAACGAGGGATCATATTAATTTGTTAAATAATAAACATGCAAAATCGGCTGAGCGCTTTGATTTGAACAGGAAGCTTAGAAAGTTTGAAAAAGTGGCTTATAAGGATGTGCAAACAGGTAAGGTGGTAGAAAAAGAGGTGCCAAAGGATTTTTTGAAACCTTGGGAGAATTTTACTGTTGACGCGCGAAACCATTTGGAAAATATAATTGTCAGTTTTAAACAAAATCTTCGGGTAATTAATAAAACCACTAATTATTATGAGAAATGGGTAGATAAGGATGGAATAAAGGTTAAAGAAAAAGTTCCGCAAACTCAGGGTGACAGTTGGGCTGTTAGAAAGGCGATGCATAAAGACACCGTTTCTGGGATCGTTAAATTGGATAGGATTAAGGTACCTAAAGGAAAGGTTTTAACTGCTACCAGAAAAAATCTTGATACGTCTTTTAATTTGAAGGCCATTGAATCTATTACTGATACGGGGATTCAGAAGATTTTGAAGAACTATCTTTTTAGCAAGGACAACAATCCTGAAATAGCGTTTTCTGCGGAAGGTATTGAAGATATGAATAGTAATATTAGTCAATATAATGATCAAAAGCCGCACCAGCCAATTTATAAAGTGCGAATTTTTGAATTGGGTAGTAAATTTCCTCTTGGACAATCTGGAAACAAAAAGGATAAGTATGTAGAGGCAGCGAAAGGAACTAATTTGTTTTTTGCTATTTACGGAGATGGGCAAGGCAAAAGAAGTTATGAGACAATTGCGTTGAATGTTGTTATTGAGCGGCAGAAGCAAGGGGAATATTCTGTGCGGCTAAAAAATGAAAAGGGTTGGAAATTGATCGATTGTTTGTCTCCAAATGATTTGGTGTATGTTCCTACTCAGGAAGAGTTGGAAGGTGGTTTTTCTTCTTTGAAATTAACTCAGTTAGATAAAGAGCAAATAAAGAGAGTCTATAAAGTTGAAAAGTTTAGTGGTGTTGAATGTTATTTTGTTCGTCATGATATTGCCTATTTGATTAAGAATTATGACGCTAAAACTAAAATTGGTGAGCTGGAAAGTCAAAATAAATTGCAATCAACGATGACGGATGACAGGCTTAAAATTACCGATGTGTGCGTTAAACTGAATGTAGATAGACTTGGAAATATAAACGGGAGATTATTGGTGTGAATTATTAGTGATCTATTGAAATAAAGATAGTTTAATAGTTAATTG
>NZ_DATMRL010000417.1:0-3300 GCF_035566355.1 Pedobacter sp. | reverse complement strand
GGGGCCCTGCCGGAACACTTGTATATAATTTTCATGAAGCCGTAGTACATAGTTTTAAGTTTAATGACCACTTTGGTGATTACGGTGCAACGATCATTTTAAAATATGATTTTGAAGGGCTGGAGGTTTATGGGCTTTATGGTCATTTGAGTCTTGCATCTTTAAAGGGATTGTGTGAGGGGCAGGTTGTCGCTGCGGGAGCAGCTTTTGCATCTTTTGGTATTCCGAAAGAGAATGGTTACTGGCCGCCACATCTGCATTTTCAGTTGATGTTTAGCATGCGTGGCCTTAAGGGTGATTATCCTGGGGTCTGCAAATTTTCGGAACGAGCGGTTTATCTGGCCAACAGTCCGGATCCCAACCTGATTCTGAGGCATAGTCTGTGTCATTCAGTTTAAGGTAAACTTTCCGGTTTAAATTCTTCTGTTGGTTTAATTTATGTAAATTAGGGTATGACAAAGATGTTCATTTCTTTTTTTCTGCTGATGGGTTTTTCCTGTGCCGCGCAACAGCCTGAGTTTAAAGGTGGGCTGGAAACTTTTGTGCGTGCAAATACCGTTTATCCTCCGTATTCACAGGCCAATTGTATCGAGGGGCGGGTAACGGTCAATTTTAAACTGGACCAGCAGGGTCGGGTATTTAATTCTTTTGTGAAATCAGGTATAGGTACGGATCTGGACGATGAAGCTCTTCGGCTGATCAGGATGAGTAGTGGAAAGTGGAAGGTGCCTGAGGGTTATGATACGACCTATGTATTGGTTGTGCCTGTTAATTTTAAACTGGATGGCTATGACTGCGGCAATAAAAGTAAAGCAGAGATCCAGCAAGCCATTAATGCTTATAAATCAAGTGATGCATTGGCTAATGCCGTGTTGAATTTTTATATCAATAAGGAGAAAGGCATTTATAATGCGGCTGATGAACCTAAAATTCTTGCTCTGAGAAAAGAATTGGGTTATGATAAGGCCTATATGGAGCAGAGGATTAAAGATGGCATGGCCAAACTTAAACAGAAAGATAAGGAAGGCGCTTGTGAGGATTTCCTTTTTGTAAAGCACATGGGCTTTGATCTTGCAGACGAGCAATTGCAAAAGTATTGCAGGTAGGCAATTGAAATTATATGATAATCTGGATGGCTGCGGGTAGCAATTCAGCATGAATCTGTTTTACCTTTCCCATATATTCTCCATCTACCTGAAAATGTACGAGGTGCTTGGTTTGGATATTGATTTTTTTGGTGTGAAAGGTCTCGATCTTTTCCGGATTGAAAGGAAGGGAGGTGAATCTGATTTTCAGGATTTCGGCGATGGAGTATTGCTTTATGAGGATGACTTCGAAAAGGTCATCATCTAGTTTTCCTTCTGGATTGATTTTTACCCCTGTGCCATACATAGTTGCATTGGCAATAACCACCATGGCTGCCTCAGATTGGATGTCCTGGTTACCCATTCTCAACTCCACGTTCATTTTATGATGTCTCCATAATGCATGCCACGAAGCTTTTGCATAACCCCACATGCCTCTTTGAGGAAGGTCATCGAATTTTTTAATAATATAGGCATTAAAACCAATATCGGATAAATGGATGCAGAGTTCTCCATTAATTTTGACGACATGGATGCTTTTGGGAGTACCCTGGATACAGAGATCGAGGGCCAGGTTGATGTCGGTGGGAATACCCAGTTCCCGGGCCATACCATTGGCGGATCCTGCAGGAAGGATACCTATAGGTGTGCCGGAATTCAGCAGGCATTCTGCTACTAGTTTCAGCGTGCCGTCCCCACCTGCCGCAATTACGCGGGTTGGAGCTGTTTTTTTTATCGTCTGTTTAATTTGCCCCGAATCACAATCCTTTGGGAGTTCGAAAATTTCTATGTCGTGATCTTTATCAGCAAAGAAATTCTTGATCACTGCATGAAGATCCAGATTGTGACTTCCGGACCCGGGATTGACAATAAAAAGTAATTTATGTTTCAAGGCTGTTTTGTTTAATTTGTTGCTTAGAACAAACAACGGCGGCGCCACTCTGTTTGATTTATAATGAAGAATTCTGTTAGCGTAAAAATTTATCATGGTTATGGCCATACTCATAACTTGGTGGTGTATGGCCATGTGTTTAAGTACAGGGCAAGTACAAAGCAGGTGTTCAGTAATAACTTACTGGTTAATATCCTTCATCTGCTGAGGCTTTTTGTGCTAAAACCCTTTCCGTTTACCAAAGTTAGGCTTCATTTTAATGGAGATGTGATAGATCAGACAACGGAATACGATGGTTTTTTTAAATTTGAATGGAGTGCCACCACAAATATTTCTGCTGGCTGGCATCAGGTGAAAGTGGAGGCTTTGGGAAAGGACGGGGCGGTTATCGCAGATAGCTGGGGAAAGATCTATGTGCCGCACATTACCCAATATGCTTTTGTCTCGGATATTGATGATACCATTATGGTTTCTCATTCGGCTACAATAGGCCGAAGGTTAAGAGAGCTTCTGATCAAGAACCCGCATACAAGAAAGACTTTTAAAGATGCCAGACTACATTATGAGCTGTTGGCTTTTTCGCATACAAGTCCGGATCAACCCAATCCTTTTTTCTATGTGTCTAGTAGTGAATGGAATCTTTATGATTACCTGGTGGAGACCTTTCGTTTTAATCAATTGCCTGAAGGTGCTTTTTTGCTGAACCAGATTAAACGCTGGCGCAGCCTGATCCGGACCGGAAAGACGGGACATGAAGGGAAATTGCTTAGGGTGATGAGAATTCTGGATGCTTTCCCTAATCAGAAGTTTGTTTTTTTTGGTGATAACTCACAACAAGATCCTGAAATTTATACCAGCATTGCTGCACGTTATCCTGATCATATTGAGGCCATTTATATTCGGAACGTGCGTCCGGAAAATTTCAGTTCCGCAAGGAGCAGGCTGGAGCAGGCCGAACTTCAGGGGATTAAAACTTGCCTGTTCAATAACAGCAGCGAAGCAATTTTGCATTCCAGGAAATGCGGTTTGATCAGTTTAAATGAAGTCGAGGGTATTAAACCGCTGATTTAAGATTTGTGCATTATTTACATCGAGCCATTTGTCAAGAATAGTCCCATAAACCTGCCTGAAATCTACCTGGTATTTTAAATCACCGGCCTCCAGATCTTGTAAATTAGGCGCGGCATTATAGATACCTTGTTTTTTTAGCTTTCCGCCAAAGAGGAACATGTTGTTTGCTGTGCCATGATCGGTTCCGTTACTGGCATTTTGCTCTACTCTTCTGCCAAATTCTGAAAAGGTCAGAACCAGGGTGTCATCTAA
>NZ_DATMRL010000416.1:0-4279 GCF_035566355.1 Pedobacter sp. | reverse complement strand
TGCCCTTTGGCGTTGCGCATATAATCATACGCCATGACCTGAGGACCTGATTTACCCACTACCAGAGCCAGATTAGCATTAAGCGGACGGTACGTCCCAAAAGTTATATTGGAATTGGTTGTCCCGTCGGTCTGCAGGATTTTATTGGCTACATAAGTGAAATTAAATGCCGGTGTCCACCCAAAATCACTCGTTTTCACAGGTGTTCCGTGTAATTCCAATTCCACGCCTTTGTTTTGCGTAGAACCAGTACCTATATAACGGCCCGTGTATCCGGATGAAACATCAATGGTGCCATTAATGATCTCGTGATAGGTTCTACGGGAGAAATAATCCAGGTCAAGCCCCAGCCGGTCTCCGAAAAATTTCAATGCAGTACCGACTTCCACCTCCTTTAAAGTATATGGCTTCAGGAACAGATTAGGCAACTGGCTGCCAAAACCACCTGTCGGTATTCCATTAATAGATGTGCCGACACCGTAGCTTGGTGAAGTTGAATAAGCGCTTTGGATGGCGCCGCTGGTCGATGCATAAGACAACCGTAGCTTACCAAAATCAAGGCCATTGATATGACACAGATCGGAGAAAATAAAGCTCCCGGAAACCGATGGAGTAAATATACTCCGGTCAAAACTGGGCAATGTGCTGAACACATCGTAACGGCCTGCCGTACTCAAAACCAGGAAGTTTTTGATAGCAAAATCAGCCGTATAATAGGCAGAATTCGTTTGCAGGGCCGAATAACTGTAACTGTAACTATGAGTCGCCAGATTACTCAGGCTGTAAAAGAAAGGAATGATGAGACCTGTACCATTCAGGTCAATACCGTTAGAACTGCTTTTCCGGATGTTACCGCCTGCCGAAACATCCAGTTTGAGCCAGTCTTTAATAAGATCATGCTTCGCTCCGATTAACACATCGGTATTCAATTCAGTGATCTGGCTGGTCATTTGTTCTACTCTTCCCTTATCGGAGATATAAGCAGTTCCTGTAGGCTCGATAAATACCCGGGAATCGTTGATTATATCATACCCCAGCCTGGCCTGCGCGTAAAGCCAGTTCGTAAAATTATATTTGCCGGATAAAGCAGTAATAAAGCGGGCCCTGTTCTGGCTGAACACGAATTTGTAGGCAGCAAAATATGGGTTGGTAAAGAAAGTGTTGTTGGTATACTGCATTTCAGAACCATTGGGATTACTCCCCGGCGCCAGTATGTGCTGATCCACATTGGACGTCAACCATTGCACATTATTAGGATTGCTTGGACTATCACTCAGATAGGTTTTGTTTTTCGAATTTTCAACCAGATAGTTGGCTACCACGTTAATCTCTAATTTTTTGGTTGCAGAAAGCATTCCTTTAAAATTAAAGGTCTTTCTATCCAGCGAGCTGTTAGGGATCATCGACTTATTGTTCATATCCGACATGGACAAACGGAAAGCACCATTCTCATTGCCGCCGGTAAACGAGAGGGTATTCGTAAAAGTGCCGCCGGTTCTGTAAAACGACCGCCAGTTATTTACATTCGAATAAGGATAGCTTTTGCCATTAAATTGAATAACGGATGTTCCGTCCAATTTTGCACCCCATGCCAGGTTTTGTGCAGTTAAAGCATCGTTCGCAGTAGCTGGTTTCGCGCCATTCTGACCCTGGCCGTAAATATGCTGAAAATCAAGATTATTCATGGCTTTATCTGCCTGGTAATTCGTATTATATTCAACGCCGTAACCGGAATTCTTTTTTCCCGACTTGGTCGTTATGAGAATGACACCATTCGCAGCTCTTGAACCATACAATGCCGATGCAGATTGCCCCTTCAGGACAGTCAAGCTCTCGATATCGTCCGGATTGATATTCCCGATACCATCCCCATAATCAGGGCCGCCCCACTCGCTGGATTCCCCTCTTTGCGTATTATCCATCGGTACGCCATTAATAACGAATAATGGAGGACCTGCGGAAAAACTGGTCACGCCACGCAGCAATATCCGCGCAGACGATCCGGGTCCGCCATTGACACCGCTTATCTGCAATCCCGCAACCCTTCCTTCCAGTGAATAAGCTACGTTGGTTTCCCTGGCTTTATCTAAAACATTGCCATTAACAGTTGATACTGAGTACCCCAGTGCCCGTTCCTCTTTCTTGATGCCGAGAGCCGTTACAACCACCTCATTCATGCTTTTATTGGTGGTGACCATATTGACTTTTATCGAAGTCCTTCCTGCCAGTACCACCTCCTGCGTCTCCATACCAATAAAAGAGAAGACAAGTGTTTTAGCATTGTCCCCTGCATCAAAAGAGAAAAAACCGTTTTCGCCGGTAGTAGTAGCCCTGTCGGATTCCTTGACCTGTACCGTTACACCTGCAAGAGGCTCGCCTCTGTCGCCCGTTACTTTACCCGTAACAATATGTACAACATTCGCTGCATTTTCATCGGCTACAGCAGCATTCTCCGTTTTTTCTGAAATAATAATAATACCGGATTCATCAACAAACCGGTATTTAAGATTCGTTGATGCAAGTACATCTTTCAGCACCTTTGCTACAGCCGTCTCCCTCACATTGATGGTGACGATCCTTCCCGAAGGAAGAATATCATTGCTGAATGCAAAGCGATAGTTGGTCTCCTTTTCAATCGCTTTAAAGAATCTGGCAAGCTTGACCTCCTTCAGTGCGAGGGTCACTTTAGCATCCTGGGAAAATCCACCTGCGCTGACTGACATAGCGAAGACAAATAGAAGAATAGCAGTTAACTTCATGATTCTCAGAAGATTGGCTAAAGGCACGTTGGCAAAACGCCACCTGTTAGCATGATTTTTTTTCATACCTTTGTTTTGGTTTAAATTAATAATGGAAGCAGTTTTTTTTCAAGAACGGCTGCTTCGAAATTTTGACTGACAGGGGGGAATGTTTCCGCATTTACCCCTGTGTTTTTATATAGCACTCCTTTTTATTCAGAGATCCTGACTTTCATTTTGATATCACAACTTTCAATGTTTCTTCAGATTTAATTTCATAGTTAAAACTTTTGGATTCCTTCAGGAATAAAAGCACGGTCGATAATTTTTCTTTTTCAAATATTCCTGTAAACCGGTAATTGCGGACAGCATCATCTGCAAACTCAACTTTAATGCCATACCATCTTTCAAGCAATATGGCAATATCTTCAAAAGATTCATCCGTAAATACCAGTTTGTTTTGTATCCAGGCAGTTTCCTTTACCTCACCCTCCTCTGTCTTGGTAACATCCTCTACCGGGTTATTTACAGGAATCTTACTTTTCCCCGTTGGTACCGTTCCTTCGCCAGGCAGCTTCCACTGCACTTTCTGATTAGGATGAAGCACTATCTTATAATTCTTCTCTTCCTTAAGGGTCACTTCCACCAGCCCGCTTACCAATGAAGCTTCAATGATCTTTTCGTCCGGGTACGCCTTCACATCAAAAGCAGTACCCAATGCCTTTACATCCATTGCCGAAGTATGCACAATAAATGGCAGATCCTTGCTCTGTTTCACATCAAAGAAAGCTTCCCCCTCCAGATAAATATCCCTGGCGGAAACACCATAGTTCTCATCGATATGTATCTTACTGCCTGCATTCAGGGTAACAATGCTCCCATCCGGCAATTGAATATTCTTTCTTTCCCCATATGCTGCTGCAAATATTTTCGGAACTTCCTTTTTGCCGCGATTCAAATAATTAATAATAAAAAAGAACCCAATCGCCACAGCTGCAGCCGGAATCATCCATTTAAGCAGCGGGGAGACAACATTTTTTGGCTCCTGCTCACCCGATCCCTCCATTTTTACGACCAGGGCTGGTTCAACAATGTTTACCCTGTTCATTAGCAGGTTCTCCTGCTCATCCAGGTTAACCATCGCCATCGCATTAAATAACTCAATAAATCTTGCTCTCGCACTTTCCACAAGCTCCTGGCGCCCGGGATTGTCCCTCATATAGGATTCCCATTGGGCTATGTCCTCCGGTGATGATCTTTTACAATAATTAATAAAAGATTCATCAGCCAATAAATCGGCTATGCTCATTTTATCTGACTTCATAGTGATGGCTTAATAAGGCTTTAATAAAACAGAGCGTCTCGAGAGCAATTTTTACCTCTTTTTTGAAAAGAAAATTTTCTGCCCCTGAAACCGAAGGAGGAATCGCGGTCATTCTTAATTATGGATGTCTGACAATCAGAGAGGTAGATGCAATTAAGGCAGATAAAATAACAGAAAGTGCAGCGCTATTGGAATGCTGCCCCTTATCGATATCCAA
>NZ_DATMRL010000415.1:0-18388 GCF_035566355.1 Pedobacter sp. | reverse complement strand
TAGCAATATTTCTTCCTTTATTCAGATAATACCTCATTGAATCCCGGCCAAAGGCTGCAGGATATAACAATAAGTAGTTATAGATGACAAGAGACATAATGGAATCCTTGCTCAATTTCCTTCCCACTTTTAAACTGGCCTTAAACCACTGTTTTGACTTGTCGTCTTTCCCAATTTCTTTATAGACCATCCCAATATTCATCAGGGTTTGTACGCTATTAACAGAATCTTTTTGTTTTTTATACAATTGGTAAGCATCATTATAATACCGAAGCGCAAGTTGGGTATTGCCTTTCAAGTCAAAAAAAACGCCCAGATTGTTTAATGCATCGGCCTCACCCTTTTTATATTTAAGACGCCAGGCCATTTCTCTTGCCTTTTTACCGTAATAAAATGTGCTGTCTACGTTTCGCTCATACATGAGCATACCGATCCTATTGATTGCATCAATATAACGTAAACTGTCTTTGATTCGTGACAACGATGCTTTAAGATTATCCAGTTCATCAGGCTGCGCATTACAAATGCCTTCGGCGAAAAGCAGGATAAGACAAAACAACAAGGTTTTTCTCATTAGATGGGAATTTACATAACAAAGAGTGATTGATATAAAGATAAACTTATTTAAAACATTTTTTCAGAATACCTATCTAAAAATCAGTACCACTACATTCTTCATCATGAATGATGCTATGGCTTTTACCTAATAATGACGAGGTCATTTATCCAAATACTGAGGTCAAAGAGTATATTTGATCTTAGTAAATTACGATTATGAGTATAAAAAATCTGAGTTTAAGATGGTCAGACCTGGACCCCAATTTTCACTTGCGCCACAGCAGTTATTATGACTTGGCTGCGCAAGAAAGAATTGAAATATTAAATGAATATGGAATTACCATAGACCTGATGAAGGCCGAGAACGTTGGACCGGTTCTGTTCAAAGAACAATGTGAGTTTAAGAGGGAGATCCATCTCAATTCCAAAATACATATCATAACCAAACTATTGAAGATGAAACAAGACGGTTCCTTCTGGGTTATTCAGCATGAATTTCTATCTGAAGACAATACACTGCATGCATTAATTAAAGTAGAAGGCGCATGGATCAATACCATCAAAAGAAAATTGGCCAGACCTGTTCCTGATGCCATATTTTCTGGACTGGATAGATTTCCAAAGGCAGAGGATTTTGAATTTATACAATAAAAAGGGGACGCTGTAACCTCCTGAATTTATATTTTCCTGTCTCTTTAGGTATAAATTATCTGTTCATTTGTGCACAACAAGTGTTCGGTTTCGATCACTATATATCAGGTAAATCTGCTATCGCAGCGTCTGAAACAGATAAATGAATTGTGGTGTAATATTGGCACAGCTTGGGAAAGTCAGACCAGTACTTTGTAAATTCAGACCTATGTTCAAATTAAATCTTAAAATTGCATTACGAAGCCTATTCAAAAACGGTGTTTCTTCCTGTATTAATGTAATTGGGCTGGCCATCGGACTGGCTGCTTGCTTTCTCTTGTTGCTATATGTATCTTATGAATGGAGTTTTGACAAACAAGCAAAAAATGCCCCTGATGTTTATGTTGCAATGACTAATGTAAGCGACGACAGCGGAAAAATCGTAGCAACCTTTGACGGTACAACAACGGGTTTTGCTCCCCTGGTCAAACAAGGGATTCCTGAAGTCAAATATATTGCACGAATGAACTATGGTTCCAGGAAACTGATTGCAAACGGTGAAAACACCTTTAAGAGACAGGCCAAGTTTGCAGAGCCTGATCTGCTGAATATATATGATTATACCTTTATTCAGGGCAATCCCAAAACCGCTTTAAATAATCCAGGATCTGTTATCTTAACAGAAAGTACCGCAAAAACGCTATTTGGCTCTACAGATGTATTGGGTAGATCTGTAAAATATGAAGCGCAAAACGATCTAATTGTTTCTGCGGTAATTAAAGATCTGCCCGAAAACAGTTCCAACAGATTTGATTTTTTAATGCCCTGGTCATTCTACGAGACGGTGAATCCAGATGCAAGAGGACTGAACTGGAATAATTATAGTTTTTCAACATTAATAAGGCTGAACCCAGGCTCCGATATCCAGTCAGTGAACAAAAAACTAGATGATCTGATCAAACATAACCAACACATCAGCGGAGGCATCATACCTCACTTTCTTTTTCCATTATCCGACATGCATTTGCACGGCAAATTTGAAAATGGCAAGAGTGTTGGTGGAGCAATCGATCAAATCTGGCTTTTTACAGGTCTGGCCTTTGGTATTTTGTTGATTGCCTGTGTTAATTTCATGAACATGGCTACTGCAAAATCAGAGAAACGGGCAAAGGAAGTCGGCATTAAGAAAACAATAGGTGCTACGAAAAGTTCGCTGATCCTTCAGTTCCTGATCGAATCAATGGTCCTGGCATTGATCAGCATCGTCATTGCTCTTGTGTTGGTGGAAGCTTTTCTGCCAACCTTCAACCATTTATTGAACATTAGTATGGGCATTTCATACTTCAATTTATACAATTGGTCCAGTTTGCTCGGCATTGTCTTGTTGACGGGATTGGTTGCGGGGAGCTATCCTGCATTTTACTTGTCCTCCTTTAATCCCGTACAGGTATTAAAAGGAAAAATCCCAGGAAGTTCCTGGCTTTCTTTAAACCTGAGGCAAATATTAATAGTGGGTCAGTTCTGTTTTACTGTATTGCTGATCATATCAACGATGGTGATCTATAAGCAGATACAATATATAAAAAACCGGCCGATCGGCAGCAATGTAAATGCCCTGGCAGAAATGCCACAGGATGGAGATTTACAATTGAAATATGAATTATTTAAAGAGCAACTGCTTAAATCTGGTGCGGTTTCCAGTGTTTGCCAATCGTCGGTATCTCTGGTGCATCATAGCTCCTTTATTAAAAATGTACAATGGCCAGGTGCCACTCCTGCCGAAAGTGACATTCTGTTTAACCGGGTTGGCACAACCTACGATTTTATTAAAACCAATGGCCTCAAACTGCAAAGTGGCAGAGATTTCTCAAAACAATATGCTTCAGATACCGCAGGTGTATTAATCAGCGCCGCTGCGGTTAAAGCAATGAATTTAAAGCAACCAATAGGTACAATCCTTAAACTCGCTGGTCAGGAGAAAAAGGTTATAGGCGTATTTGAGGATTATGTATGGGATTCTCCTTATAAGTCCAATACACCGCTCCTGATTTCGTTTGACAAAGATTACACGGGTTATATTACGATGAGAATTAATTCTGCGGGTAGCCTGCAAAAAAATATAGAAACCATAACCAAGATCACAAAGGAACTCAATCCTTCTTATCCTGTTGAACTTCGTTTCACAAGTACTGTATACGAGGAAATGATGCAAAAGGAGCAAAAACTTGGCATTCTATCCAATATTTTCGGTGGTCTGGCAGTTTTTATCTCATGTATGGGATTGTATGGTCTGGTTTCTTTCAGTGCAGCACAACGGACCAAAGAATTTGGCATTAGAAAGGTTCTAGGTGCCTCTGCCTCGCATTTAATGCAGCTACTTTCCTATTCCTTTCTGAAAATGATCTGCATTGCAATATTTATATCGGTCCCGCTGTCTTATTATCTGATGGACAAATGGCTTCAAAATTTTGAATTCCGTACCTCAATTTCCTGGTGGGTAATTATTGCAGCTTCTTCATTAACTTTAGGTATCGCATTGCTTACCATTAGTTTTCAATCTTATAAAAGTGCTGTAGCAGATCCGGCAGAGGCTTTAAAATATGAATAACTCTACAGA
Source organism: Pedobacter sp. (assembly GCF_035566355.1). GTDB lineage: Bacteria > Bacteroidota > Bacteroidia > Sphingobacteriales > Sphingobacteriaceae > Pedobacter. The sequence continues at coordinate 14,583 of NZ_DATMRL010000415.1, read as the reverse complement.
TACATTACATAACCATATGGCCGAATGCACTCAGTTAAAGGAAGTTCTGGAAGGAGCCTTACAAGTTGATGCAGCTCCAGATTTTTACAGGAACATAGAAGAAGCCTTTCATTTACTCATTGCGAACCGTCCAGATCAGGCTGTAAGTGTATTCGAAACTTACAGTCAATTAACTTCGCTTTTTCTTGTAATAAAAAAGAATAAAGACGCTATAGAGGCTATGATTTCCGAAATCAACTCAACGATTCTTTCATTTGAAGAAAAATATTGGAACCAATAAATGCAGAAATCAAACAGATAATGCAAGGTTTATTGGTCGTAGGAGAAAGAAAACGCTATCATTTGTTCTAAAGTTCTCTATCTGGTCTGATTTTTGTAAAAACCAGAAAAATAATCTATTTATACAAATGAAAAAGAAAACCAACTTAACTATTGCGCTGATTGTCATTGTATTCACCTCATTAACAACAAGACTACATGCTCAGTCGGCAAAAGTAACGCTCTCTCCTGAATTACTCATCCCGTTTAGTAAAGCGTACAACGTAGGTATTGGTGGTATTTTAGAAGCAGAGTGGCCAGCGGAACGCAAATTAGGTTTAACATTGGCTACAGGTGTAGAAACCTTATTTCCAAAACATGACTGGTATGAGAATTATACCTTTTTACCTTTAAAAGGTGGAATTAAGTACTATGTGGACAAGCAATTCTTTTTGAACTTTAATTTAGGTGCAGCCGTTGGATTTAATGGTTACGGTACAGACTTCTTAGTTGGAGGTGGTATTGGTTATAAGGTGAATAACCGCATTGATCTGGGTTTCAGAATTGAAGATGCCGGTACCTCTTATGCGGCCTTAAAAGTTGGCTTCAGATTGTAATTTCAGCTTAAAATTTATCATCCTGGCCTGGCCTGGATGATAAATTATTTCGACTTCAACAATATATTACTCCATAGAATTTCCCTTTTCCGAATTTATTCAGTTTGTTCATTAGGCAGAAGCACGGAATTTTCTATATTTGCAGCCTCATGAGTTTACCCCTTCGCATTACGTATAAAGATATCGATATTAATTTTTCTATTTTAGGAGAAAAACCTTCTTCTAACACCAACGAAATCAATATTTTACTCCATGGAAAAGAGTTAAAACTAATCCGTTCAGATAAAACCTGGAACCTTAGTGACACAGAAGAAGAAAGTCTGGACCGGGAATTGATCAATGCAATCGGTAAAGCCATTTCCCTTCGCTATAGGTTTTAGGCCCGTTGTTGCTGACCATTGTTATAATCTTCTGACAATAAATTCCTAAATATGGTATAAATTAGATGCCATACAGAATCTTATGATATGTCAGAAACAGCCGCACATAAATTTTCGGGATTAACCCCTTCCACTTTAGTTTTCTTAAGTACACTTAAGAAAAACAATAACAGGGAATGGTTTAACGAACATAAAACAGAATTTCAGGAAGAACAAAAATCTATTGAGATATTTGCAGACACTTTGCTGGAGAAATTATCAGCTCACGATGTAATTGAAACCGCATCAGGCAAAAAGAGTTTATACCGGATCTATCGTGATACACGTTTTTCTAAAGATAAAACACCTTATAAATCACATTGGAGCGGTAGTTTTAAACGGGCAACCAAATACCGCAGAGGTGGTTATTATTTTCACATAGAACCAGGAAATAGTTTTATTGGTGGTGGATTCTGGGGACCTGTACCGGAAGATCTCAAACTCATCAGAGATGATATAGCTTTTGACCCCTCCTCTTTGAGAAATATACTTGCTGAGCCCACATTTCTTTCCCTTTTTGGAACCTTACATGGAGAGCAACTTAAAACAGCACCTAAAGGCTATGATCCCAGCCACGAGGCCATTGATTTACTTCGGTATAAGCAATTTCTGATTTCCAGAAAGTTTTCAGACAAAGAAGTGTTGAGTAAAAACTTTCTGGAAGAGGTGAACCGTACTTTCATGGGTATGCGGCCATTTTTCGATTATATGAGCGAGGTGCTTACAACAGACATCAACGGATTACCAATATAGCCGCCGGCCTTATCTATTTATTTAAAAAAGGAGAAAAGACCACGGTTTGGTTTCCACTCCTTTTTTCTCCTTATTGCTTCCTGATTGCCGGGAACCATTTTTAATATGGTGTCCAGTGTACCTATAGCAGCTTTCAATTCTCCGGTTGCTTTACAGGCATCTGCATAATAGAGTGTCATTTCTACACGTGCATCATCCCATTTCCAGCCATTTCTGTTATAACAGTCAATGCCATCCCATGCAAAGGTCATGCATTCCTTCCATTGCTCTTGTTTATAACAGCATTCTGCCAGGCGAAGATTGGCATCACTAATAATGCTTTCTTCTATAGGATCTCCGGATTGACAAGACTGAAGCAATATTTTCAGATTCTCTCTCGCCTGGTCATAATTCTCCAGGTTGAGATAAGACATTCCGCGCATAAAATGCACCTTTTGAACAGATTCGAGTTGAATAGCTTTCCCTTTAACAGACTGATAATTGTCTGCACAGGCAATACACTGCCGGTAATCTTTCATCTGATAATAATTTTGCATCAGCATAAACCAGGAAGAGTTGTCATCAGGATGTTTTTCCAGTTGCTCCTGCCAGGCTTTGTTGGCCTCTTCCAGGCTACCTTCTTTGAGCAGGTCAAGCCGGATGTTCTGGACAGTAATATACCTTTCATTCAGGGTAAAAAGATACGCTTCTGAAAGTTCTTTCCGGTTGTTACTGATAAAGTCATTGTACTCCTGGTCAGTTGTTGTGAGTAACTCTTTGGTTTCTTCCAGACGACCCAATTTAAGGAGAATCTCCAGAATTTCCCCTCTAAGTTCTATATAATCGCTGAAATCTAAATAACTGCTACCATAAGTTAGGGCACGGTTGAATACCTCCAAGGCCTCTTCGTACCTCTGCAATTTTTTAAGGGCTGTTCCCCAACTGCTCAGCTGCTCCCAGAAAGGAGAAAAGGAATAGCCCAGCTGATGCACTTCTACAGCCTTTTCATAAGCGCCTTGAGCAGTCAATGCAATGCCATAATTATTACAGCACATGGCAAATACATGCACATCAGCATCATTTGTACCTTTCCTCTTATTATGATTACAAAAATAGTTATAAAAACCATCGTAAGAGATCTTATAGAAGTTGGTTCTGATTTTAAGTAACTCTCTGCTAATGGATGGGTTGTAAAATTGTGTTTCAAATTCATAGAAATTGACGCCGGCATTGTAATAGTCTGAAGAAGAATCTTCAGGCCATTTTTCCAGTTGAGGAAATGCAGCATTGACGTGATAGTTCGTCTCGTAAAAGCGCTGTACACCATAAGAGCGTCCCCCCATTTTTAAGCTCCTCTCCAGATACGGAAGTGCTTCTGCATAGCTTTTGGCATCATATAAAGCGGCACCAGCATAATGATATGGAATATACCAATCAGGAAATATTTTAATATAATGCTGAGCAAAATTGAGCATTTCAACTGTATCGCAGCCCAGTTCATCAGCAAATACTCTCAATGCGACAAAAATGGCCTCCACCATCGACTTGTTCTCTACCCCTTTACTGTTCAGTTCTTCCAGTTTCCGGTACAAGTCCAACAGCTCTTCCTCCGCTCCAGACACATTTGAAAGGAAAGCCAGAACGGATACTTTACCCCCAGTTTCGTAATCCTTCTGGTCGAAGGCCAGATTAGCAATCATCGCAAAGTTCAAAGGATCGGGATACATATAGTCAAGACCTTCTTTATAGACTTCAAGTGCCTTCATTCCGTCATTCTGATGATGCAGGTATAAATTGCCTTTTTTGAGATATACCTGACCAAGTTCAACATCAAGCGCATTCCTGTTCTCTTCATAGAACACCTTAGTTAAGGTGATCAATTGATCTGCATCTTCCAGCGCAAGAGAAATGTGTCCTTCCTGCTGGCAGGCGTCCTGATGGTAACTGATGGCTTTAATTTTAGTGGCCAGGTGAAGAGAGTTCGCCATTATATCACAATAAGCGATAGCCTTTGGTAAATTGGTCTTGAGTAAAGCAATATAAATATAGGCCAGATAGAGCATTGCCTCTTCATTGGAAGGATCAAGTTCCAATACTCTTTCAAAACTACCGCAAACCGATTCAAACCGGTTGTCTTCTTCCGGATCTTCATCCCATGCTTCATAAAAGACCATTTGGTATTCACTTTTGGCTTTTAGCAATAAGGCTTGTGTGTTTTGTTCATTAACGAGAAGGAACAGATTGGCTGCTTCAAGGCAGGCTTCATAATTATCGTTGTTGTAAAGGTTGTGTAAATATTCGAGGTCTACCATATAGCGTTAGTATGTCTGGGTATCTTTTGGGGCGTAGAGCAAAATTTCTGCCAGTTATCACCAATTTCTTTTTGTTAACTTTGCCATATGCAAATTTGCCCGGCTGTTTCTTTAAATTCCTTGATCAAACATTTTCTGATTTTAGAAAGTGATGGCCCCGTGAATCATCAAATGTTTGCTGATGGTAATCCTGGAATTGTATTTCATTATGACCAGCCCATTTCAGAAGGATCGCATCGCAATACCATGCCAGTGGGCTTTCTTTACGGACAACTTAAAGATTGTAAACACTTAATTTCCAGTGGAAAAACAGGACTCATTGTTACTGTTCTCCAACCCTACGGCATCTATGCATTAACAGGTATACCAGCCAATACGTTCAAAAATCATTTCACTGCATTAGAGGATGTTTTAGGGAACCAGGCAAGAGAATTGGAAGAGCAGATTTTAAATGCATCCAGCTCTGCAGACAGAATCCAGATTCTGGAAACATTCTTTATCAAAAAATATTCTTCCTTCTACCCTGTAGACCCCGAGGTACGGCACTCAATTGAACTAATCTGTACACACAAGGGCCGTTTACCCATTGCATGGATCAACGAGAAACTCCAGGTCACCGAGCGGCAGTTAGAACGAAAATTCAACGCTCAGATCGGCATCAGCCCAAAATATTTCTCTGGTATAGTAAAGATACACCAAACACTAAAATTATTGCAATATACTCCTTTCAACAGTACCGCACAGGTTGCTTGTGAAGCTGGATATTTTGACCAGGCACATTTTATTCACGATTTTAAGAAGATAGCCGGAGTTAGCCCACTAAAATACCTGAGCCAGAGCCATAAACTAGCAGTCAACCTCTTTCCTGCCGGGATTTAATTCTTGTCGGAAATGTACAATCCTGGCATTTCAGGCCAGCGTAGCTTTGTCTTATAATTTAATTAAGATGAAGACTATAAAAATTGCTTCTGCTCAGTTTGAGCATAAAAATGGAGATAAAGCCTATAACTTAAGCGTCATCAAAGATCTTACAGCAAAGGCTGCAGCCCAGGGCGCTGATGTGATTGCATTTCATGAATGTTCTATTACAGCTTATACATTTGCAAGAAACCTATCCCGGGAAGAGATGCTCACACTAGCCGAACCTATCCCAAATGGCCCATCTATACAAACCCTTACTGCATATGCAAAAGAATATAAAATAGCCATTCTGGCCGGGCTGTTTGAGAAAGATGAAAATGATCGTTTATTTAAGGCTTATGTTTGCGTTGATGAAAACGGACTGGTTGCAAAGTACCGAAAACTCCATCCTTTCATTAATCCATACCTGGAACCGGGAGATCAATACGTTGTTTTTGAATTGCTGGGCTGGAAATGTGGTATTCTGATTTGTTACGACAATAATATTATTGAAAATGTCAGGGCTACCACACTCCTTGGTGCTGACATTATCTTTATGCCCCATGTAACGATGTGTACACCTTCCACCAGGCCGGGTGCTGGTTTTGTTGATCCTGCATTATGGGAGAACAGACTAAGCGATCCCACATCTTTGAGAATAGAATTTGATGGGCTCAAAGGCCGTAGCTGGCTGATGAAGTGGATGCCGGCCAGAGCATATGACAATGGTATTTACGCCATCTTTTCTAATCCAATCGGTATGGACGATGACCAGTTAAAGAATGGTTGTTCCATGATCTTAGATCCTTATGGCGACATCATTGCAGAATGCCGTGAACTTGGAAACAGCTTCTGTATAGCTAACATTGCCGCAGATAAGTTAAGCAAAGCCGGCGGCTACCGCTACAAGCAAGCAAGGAAACCAAACTTATATAAAGACATCATTGGTCAGCCCCACGACGCGGAGCAGACAGTTGTCTGGTTGTCTTAGTTGATTTTATTGTCAGATTGAAACACATTAAAGGGTTTCGGCGAACCGGTAATTTTAAGCGTAACAACACCGTGTGCCGGAACCTCTATACTGACTGTTTTCATGGTAGATACAGGAGAATCTTTATGTTTCCACAGGTCACGTAAAGTATAACCTTTTGAAGCATCAATACCCAGACTGTCCAGATTAAAAATCTGACTTGCTGTTTTTGCAGATCGGTTAAGTAAAGTTACGGCAATGGTCCCGCTCATGGTAGAGATTAGAGGTTTTGCCCATGTTTCAAGTTCACCTTTCTTTTCGAGCCTGCGCGCTTGATAGCCTAACTTATCCTGGTTCAAGGCAATTATTTCCTTGTTGGTTACCAGACTTAGTGTTTCTTTAGATATAGTTCGCAGATCATTACCTAACAACAATGGAGAGTTCAACATGCACCACATCGTAAAATGTGCACGATCTTCTTCATAACTCATCCCACGTCCTACCTGCAGCATATCCATATCATTTACATGCCCTGGTGAACTGTATTTCCAGAGATCTGCATTCTTATCAATAATATGAAGAATAGATTCAAACTGGTTGCTGATATCTCCCGATATCCGCCAGGAATCTGCAATTTCCATTGCCCATTTTCCGGGAAACTGCCACCGGCAGATATTAAATAAGGCTTCGGGTTTTATACTTTTTATCCGGTTGGCCAATTGTGTATAACGCAGCTGCTCATCTAGCCCCAGCTTTTCACCTCCGCACCAGTCTATTTTAATGAAATCATATCCCCAGGTTTTAAGCATTAGGGTAAGATCTTGCTCGTCATGACCATAAAGACCTGCTCCTGCGCCAATGGTATCCTTGTCCCAAATTGAAGCACAGGTATTGATTCCTGCATCTGAATAAATACCTGCTTTGAAACCTTTACGGTGAATATAGTCTGCAAGCGCTTTCATTCCAGATGGAAACCTTTGCGAATGAACCAGTAAATCCCCTTTAGCATTCCTCCCGCCAAAGAAACCATCATCCATATTGATATACTGGTACCCCGCCTCTTTCAGACCTTTGGCAGCCATAGCGTCTGCCTGTGCTTTTACGATATCTTCATTAATAGCCACCCTAAAATTATTCCAGCTGGACCAGCCCATGATCGGTGTTTTAGGGTGTTGGACAATATCTTGTGCATAAAGTGCACCTGCAGAGAGAAATAAACTAAAGAGTAACGTTTTACAGAGTTTTACCATGGTTTGGGAAAATTATAATTTTTTTCCGGGTTTATTTTCAAAAATGTAAGAAATCAACAATATCATCATCAATACAACACTAATGGCAAATCCGATCCAGGCAAGAGCGGGAATATCCGCCCATTTGGGAGGTTTATCTGCTAATAACAACAAAGCCGAACTGACCCACAACCCACACAAAACAATAGCGAGCACTGTCCTGTTGAATCCTTTTACAATTCTCTCTTGCAAGACCGGAAGCCCCCCGACTTCCTGTATAACTTTCAATTCCCCACCATTGAGTTTTGATATGATCGAAACCAGATCATCAGGCACTGTTTTTAAGGCGTCAGCCATGGTCCCCAGAAATTTGAGCCCTTTCTTTTTTAAATATTCCGGACTAAGCCTTCCCAGCGCAATCTTTAGAATATAGGGTTTCAGACTTTCTATAATATTCAAATCAGGAACCAAAGCACGTCCAATTCCTTCTATTAAAACAATACCTCGCACCAGTAAGTACAGATGTTCAGGCATTAGAATCTCATTTTCATTCAGAATGCCAGAAAATTTACTCAACACTTCCTTTACATCCATTTGATGAAGAGAACTGCCTTCAAGCAGATTAAAAAAATCATGAATGTCCCTTTCCAGTTTTGTTTCATCAGGGATATTAAAGCGGATGGCCATTTTTTTAATCACCGCAATGAGCCTCCTGGCATCCTGGGCAATAAAATAGGATATAAAATCTTCCAGTTGTTCTTTATCCTTAGGCATCATGCTGCCCATGGTCCCAAAATCAATAAAGGCAATTTGGCCGCTGGCCAATACCAACAGGTTTCCAGGGTGAGGGTCTGCGTGAAAAAAGCCATGGTCCAGTACTTGTGTCAGGTAAAGATCTAGTCCCCGGGCTGCAATTTCACCAGGCTCTAAGCCCATTTCTATCAACACTGGTTTATCGGTTATTTTTACACCATCCACATATTCCATACACAATATATTATCATTGGAAAGCTCTGGGTATGTCCTGATCAGATAGATGTCTTTATTGCCTTTAAAATTTCTGGAAAACTGCTCAATATTAGACAACTCGTTTAAAAAAGAAAGCTCATGAAAGATAGATTTTTCAAAAGCTTCCAGCACTTCAACTAAATTCAGTTTCCTGAATACTTCACTGTAACTGACCAGCAATTTAGCTACATCTTTCATAATGAGCATATCAGAGGCAACAACTTCCCGGATACCGCTACGTTTGATTTTAAGAATGGCTGCAGAACCATCCTTCAATGTCGCTTTATAAACCTGGGAAATGGAAGCTGAAGCGAATGGTTCCAATTCAATATGCTCAAAAAACTGATCCGGATCAACACCCAGATCAGTTTCAATAAATCCTCTAACATCAAGGGTTTCCGGTTCTACTTTATCCTGCAACTTTTGAAGCTCAACAATCATATCTTTTGGCAAAAGATCTTCCCTGCTGCTAAAGGCCTGCCCAAATTTCACATAAGTGGGACCAAGTTCTTCAAGCGCCATCCTGATGCGCTCATAAACACCAAAAGACAATTTCTCTCCATCAGATTTAAAGGCATCCGTTTCTGTACCGGGGGACGATAGTAAGCTCCTGATATTACTTCTGACCAGGAGCTCTTCAAAGCCGTATTTTACCAATATATGAATCAGCGTTACTGTTCTCTTTAGTTTTTTTGCTTGGTTTTTCATCATGGGTTTTCACTCCACAGAAACCAAGCCAAACAGGCTATTCGTAACTGGCTTCCTCAATCTCCTTTTTTATCATTTGAGCCCTATCTTCATAGCCATTCTTTTCTTGTTTACATTGCTCGATAGATTTATCAATATATTTTATAGCCAATGTCCTATTTTTAAGCTGCTTGTAAAGCATCGCTAAGGTGGCATTATTAATAAAATTATCCTTTATAACCAATGCACGTTCCGCCCAGCTTTTCATGATCAGGATATTTGCTTCCTTTTTGATCAATCTGGATCCGCCCCCAATGACATTGCTGATTTTAAGATCGTCGTTATAATAGTATTTGTTAACTAGCTTATCTGCATATAACATGTAATTATCTTCATCTCCGGCCCTCAGATAATAATCCGTATCAAAACCCAAAACCTCTTTATCTGTTAAAGCAATTTTGGTCTTCAAATTTGATTTTGCCGTTTCATATTCCGACAAGGTTTTATAAGATTTATACCAAACCTTGCCCTGAAATTCATCCAGGTAGAATTTTTTGATGTAACCATCAACGCTATCTTTCCCGATCAAACCCTCGAAACCCTTAACATGAGTTTCCAGGTACTTAAAAGGACTACTATCCGTTGAATTTACATTTTCTGTGATTAGAGCAAATGTTTCTGGCGTTACCGCTGCAACTGCATCAAAGTACCGATTAAAAACCTCGCTGGTCTCTTTAACGTCACCTTTTGCTTTAACAAGGATAAAATAATGGTAAAAATCCTTTTTACTGAGTTGATTTTTAGCAAATTTCTCTTTGAGCAGAGCATAGTCATTCTGTGGCTCCAGGGCCAGTTTACCATGTTCAAGGAGCTCCTTGAGATCCATAGAACTCGTCACCCGATGGATCACCTCTCCGTTAAAGTTGATATAGGCAAGGGTTGGATACCCGTTTATGTGGTATTGTTTTGCCAATGCAGGCCCCTCTCCTTTTTCTGCGTCTACTTTGTAGGTAATAAAATTTTTATTGTAAAAATCACCAGCTTCCTTTTTAGGGAAGATATTCGCAGACATGTATTTGCAAGGTCCGCACCAGTCTGTATAAAAATCTATAAATATCAGTTTATTTTGTGCTTTTGCCAAAGACTTAATTTCGGCCCAGGTACCATGGTTGAATTCGATGCCCTGTGCAAAAATGGAGCTTGTTGTAAAACCTGTTAAAAGGAATACAATGATCATATATATGTACTTTTTCATAATTTGTATTTTAAATCTTTGGGTTAATTTTTGTAATGCTGTTCGATTCTTTGTTTGAACTGTTCTATCATGCCGGCTTTGCCGTCATCGTCTCTTTTTGAAGCCTCCATGCAGAATTCTATGTTTTTTAAAGCGTTTTCTTTATCCATTAACTGATCGCAGATCATGGCAAGACCTAAGTAATTCAGAGAATTTCCTCTGATAGCAACTGCGATTTCTGCCCATTTCTTAAGCATGAGCAAGTGATTCCGATTTTTAACCATGTAAGACCCTCCAAGGATCATGCTGATTTCTTCATCGTCCCGATATGCATACTTTTTAACCAGTAGATCCGCTGCCTTTATAAAATTGTTTTCGTCACGAGCCTGCTGATAATAAGAAACATCAAGTTGGAGTTTTTCCTTTTCGGTTAAATTGGCCTTCGATTCCAAAACAGCTTTTGCTGCTAAGTAATTTTGCTCACTTTCTTTTGAATTATAATGAAGGAATTTAGAAGAAAACTCCTGCTTTAATATCTTTTTGATATAGTCGTCCACTTGTTTCTTTCCCGCAGTACGGTAAAAATTATTACGGTAAGCCAGAAGATATTTAAAAGAAGAACTGCTGCTTGAGCTTAAAAAATCCTCCATCAAAACAAAAATCTCCTTGGAATTTTCCTGGTGAACAAGATCAAAATAGCGGTCGAAAATATCATTTACCTCATTGTTCTGATCTTTTGCTTTTGCAATGACCATGAAGCGGTATAAATCATCCTTACCCAGTTCATTTTTAGCATATTTTTCCTTTAAAAGATCATAATCCTTCTGTGGGTTGAGCGCAACTTCCGCGTGCTTGATCAATTCCTGTGCACTTTCAGCCCCTGTGGTACGATAAAGCTGTTTTCCATCTGTATCTGTAAAAACCAGTGTTGGATATCCGGAAGGCCGGTATTCTTTAGCCAAAGTGATTCCCTCTCCTTTTTCCGCATCTACCTTTACGTTAATGAAATGTTTATTATAGAAGTCTCCTGCCTCCGGCAAAGGAAAAACTTCCCTGGCCATTTTCCGGCAGGGTGCACACCAAACTGTATAAAAGTCTAGAAAGATGAGTTTGTTCTCCTTTTTTGCCTGTGCTTTAATTTCAGCCCAGGTGCCATGGTTAAATTCAATCCCCTGTGCCAAAAGCGTGGCTACCGACCCTAGGGTCAGGGCAACCATCAGTATATATATTTTCATGTTTTAATCTTTATGGATAATAGAATAGTTATTTGGTGAACTAGCGCGGATTCTGCTCTATTTCTGGATTGGCATTGATCACTTTCACCGGAATTGGGTAAATATAGCGGTTACTTCCGGGCGCAAGGGTCAGTTGCTGAGTTTTTAATGGGTGGATAATTGTCTTGACCAGCTTTGGATCTACATTCAATCTTTTCAGATCAAAAAGACGTGAACCTTTGCAAAAAAGCTCTCTTCTTCTCTCTTGTAATATAAGCAGCAGGGCATTGTCGTCGTTTCCAGCAGTCAAGGCCGTATAATCTGCGGGCTTAAACCTTGTTTTACGCAATTCGTTTACAACAGCAAGACCAGCCTGTGCTTTTTGCGTCCTGGCTAAACATTCTGCCTTGATCAGCATCATTTCTGGGACTGTTGGCCCCAACTGGGTACTGCCCGGAGCCGTTTCAAAAGGAGAAAAGTAGGAATGATAAGTACCGGGATAAGTAAAGATGCCTGTAGGGTCCCCATCTGGCCCAACATAGTAGGTAAAAAAGTAAGTGCGCAGGTCTTTTGTACCTAGTAAAGTCATCAATTCAGGGCTCAAAGGAAAATTTCCACCCCCGTCACTACTTGCTTTCATCAGGATTACTTCGGGGTTTTCCTGACTGGTGGGAAGAAAAAAACCATCCGGCAAACCAGATCCGGCACCTGCACCAATGTAAGGATTCAGGTCAAAGAGCTCCGATTGTATGCCAAGTGATAAACTGGCATTGTCCAGCGCGCGCTGATAATTACCCATATTCAAATACGCACGGGCCAGTAAAGCATAAGCCGCACATTTTGAAGGGACGGTTTTACTTGATGACAAAGGTGCAAGTGTGGCAACGCCTGCATTCAGGTCATTTAGGATCAAATCATAAACTGCACTCACTGTTGCACGTTTCAGATTTTGGGTATAACCTGGTTCTGTGAGCAAGGGCACTCCAAGATCAGTGGCCGCGCTTCCCGTGTGGTATTCTTTTGCGTATAAGTTAACCAGGCAAAGGTAAGCATATGCCCGGTGTACTTTCGCTTCGGCAATCAGCTGCTGCTTCAAATTTTCATCGCCTGATTTGGCATTTGGCAATCCCTGGATCGCGACATTAGCATTGTATATCTGTTGGTAGAACAGGTTCCATTCCGGGTCATCTTCATTGGCCTGGTAAAACAGATTAGCCCATTTGTAAATATTTAAAGACCGTACATCCAATCCATTAATAAAACTGTCATTTAAGAACGCTACATTATCGGTGGCATATTCCACACTTCCGTACGATAAATTAAAAACCCCGCTATTATTTAACAGCAACTGATAATCATTTACCGTACTAGGTATAATTTTACCCTGAGGCTCAATTTCAACATATTTCCTGCAAGAGCTGAGAAAAAGAAATAAGAAGAAGAATACTAAATAATTATATTTTGATGTATACATCGTGTTTAGAATTAGAGTTTAAAAAGTTGCTTTTACACTAAAGACAAAAGATCTGGAGGGTGGCAAAACAGATGAAGTTAAATTGTCAAGATAATCCGGATCTATTCCTTCTTTGTTGGCTGTCCAAAGGGCAAGGTTCCTTCCTGTTACGCTTACACTTAACATTTGAAAAGCATTCCATTTCAATTTTCTCACCGGAATCCGGTAAGTCAGGGTCACATCACGCCACCTGATATAACTGGCATTCTCTACGAAATAATCACTGTCGATATACCGGTAGGAACTGGTGTGCAGAGGATCTATTGCTGGTATATTTGTTTTCAATTCATCTCCAGGTACCCTCCAGCGATTAGCAAGATCTGCCTGTACAATTCTTTTGTAGGGAATGGTATAGGTCTGATCTGCAGTAGGCCTCATAAATTTGTGACCCGCTTTAAAAGTAAACAAAGTATAAAGTTCAAAATCCTTATAGGTGAAAGTATTTGAAAGTCCACCGAAATATGGAGGTGTTGTATTTCCCTGATATCGAACCGCACCGAGGTCCTTTTCATCAAAAGTAATGAGGTCGGCCAATACTTTTTCACCATTACCATTGTAAATCATTGCATTTCCATGTTCATTCAATCCTGCAAATCTATACGTGTACAAACTGCCCAACGCCTGTCCTTGTATTGGATTGGTTGTTCCGGTATAATATGTTGTGGTTTCCTGCTGAAAATAAGCTTTAGTTACCTTATTGGTATTGAAGGAAAAATTTAGGGACGGGGTCCAGCTAAACTGCGAGTTGCGAATAACATTTGCACTTAATTCAAGATCGACTCCCCTGCTTTTCATTTCCAGCTGATTGGCGAGCAAAGAAGTAAATCCATAAGTTGGATTGATGTCTACATTTCCAAGTAAGTCCAGGCTTTTGCGCCAGTAAGCGTCCACGCTTCCACTAATTCGGTAATTGAATAAGGAGAAATCCGTGCCCAGATTGAAGGTTTGTACACGTTCCCATCTGAGCAGCGGGTTTGCGGGGTTGTATATACTTCCAAAGGGATCATTATTAATGGGATTGTTGCCCGATTGCTGCATTACCAGGTAGGGAGAAGTATCCTTGTTTAAATTTCCATTATACCCTACAGTTGCTCTTAAGTTTAATTTGGAAAGCCAGTTTGTTCCGGCCATAAAATCTTCGTCCTTTGTCCGCCACATTCCACCTAAAGACCATAAAGGAACAGCACGGAATTCTTTTGAGGCACCAAAAAGATTGGAATCGTCTTTACGGAAACTTCCAGATAGAGAATATCTAGACTTGTAGGTATAGGTAAAGTTTCCAAATACAGAGGCGTACCGGTCTTTCCTGTTTTCATTAGACTGGATATAGGGAACTTTCTGGTCACCGTCTGCTGTTTTATACGTTTGTGCATAATTTACTGGTATTGAACTCAGTAGTCGGTTATCGTATCCATATTCCCGGTTGCCATAACCAGACAACAAAGTTTCTCTGAGTTCCACCCCAACTACAGCATCCAAACGGCCCGCAT
>NZ_DATMRL010000414.1:0-6145 GCF_035566355.1 Pedobacter sp. | reverse complement strand
GGCAGCAGTATTACCTTAAATTACGGTCAGCGTACTTATCCTAGACCTGGTAGTCAGGACATGTTCCTGTCCACTCTATCCCAGTCTCCGCTTTACGGACCTGTATTACCTGATGGCAGTGGACGCTATACTGCTACGGCCTATTCTTTTCAGACTGCCAATAAAAATCCTGTTGCAATAGCAGAAAATGCACTCGCATCAAATACCGATTACTTTATGCAAGGGAATCTCTTTCTCGATGTCAAACTCATCGAAGGCTTACAATGGAAAACCAGTGTCGGAACAAATTTTGATTTTCAGAAATCCTATGATTATAAACCAGTGATAGGACAATATCTCTGGTTTGCAGGACCAAATGATGCACCATTCCGTACTTTGGATACAGGTGGACAGGGATTACTCGTAACTGATAAGAACTACATATATCCAATTGGCTATACTCAATTGACCTATACAAAAAAAATAGGTGATCACTCTTTTAACATACTTGCAGGAACCCAGGCAGAGTATTATAAAAACCAGAGCCTTTCGGCCTCCAGGGTTACCTATCCGAACAACTCTGTGCCCGAAATTGACGCTGGAGGTACAGGTTCCCAGCTCAACGGCGGAACCGCAGCTGAATGGTCCATCAACTCTTACTATGGCAGATTGAATTACGATTATAAAGGAAAGTATCTTTTGGAAGGAAACATCAGATATGATGGTTCTTCCCGCTTTGCACAAGGAAATAAATGGGGTTTGTATCCTTCTCTGTCTCTAGGTTATAGAATTTCACAGGAGGATTTTTTCAAAAATCTCCTGCCAGTAGTTTCTGACATGAAAATCCGTGCCTCAACGGGAAAACTAGGCAATCAGAACATAGGCAATTACCCTTATCAGGATGTGTATACAACAGGTTTTTCTTATCCATTTGGAGCCAATCTTGGTGATGGAGTTCGTAAAACTGGTCTCGTTGATCAAAGCATCAAATGGGAAAGCACAAAGGTTTTCGATCTTGGGTTGGACATGTCTTTCTTTAAAAATAAGTTAAGTTTAACGGCTGATTATTATAATAAGCTCACTACTGATATCCTGGATGTAGCTCCTCTGCCAACTTACATTGGCTACGACCCACCAACTATAAATAATGGGACTATAAGAAACCGAGGAATGGAATTATCTCTTTCTTACAAAGATAAGATTGGCGAGTTAAATTATTCTCTTTCGGCCAACATCCAACTTAACCGCAATAAACTATTAAAATATAGTGCAACTAAGATCGGTACCACGACAATTGATCAGGTAGGTTTACCTTTCGACAGTTATTATATCTATGAATTTGAAAAGATCTTCCAATCTGCTGATGAAATAGCTACATCACCAAAACAACCTTATAATCCTGTTCCAGGAACATTTAAATTCAAAGATCAGAATGGTGACAATAAAATTGATGAGAATGACAGAAAAATATTTTCAGGTGCATTCCCAAATTATGACTACTCTTTAAATGCTAATTTTGAATATAAGAATTTCGACCTTTCTATCTTCCTCTATGGTTCACAGGGACAAAAACAATATGTTAACGGATGGGGTTTCCAGCCCTTCAACCAGGGTTCTGTCCCAACAACAGATTGGCTTAATGCCTGGACGCCGAGCAATCCAAGCACAACGATGCCGCTTATCTATCTAACCGGCACAGGTAATGTTAGTCAAAACCTCAGTACTATTTCTAGTTATTATTTAAGAGACGCCTCCTTTTTAAGGATAAAAAATATACAATTGGGCTACAACCTCCCTGAAAAACTAGTTAAATTAATAAAAATGAGTGCCTTGAGGGTTTATTTTTCCGGAGAAAACCTATTCACTTTCACTAAATTTCCAGGACTGGATCCCGAAAGAATAGCCACCAACACACGCTATGTAACACATCCTCAAAACAAGACATTTAACTTCGGAGTTAGAGCGACCTTTTAATTAAAGACTATGAAATCATCATGATTTATTCATATCACAGTTTGAATAAATCTGATAGCTTCATCACAAATGAAAAAAAAATTAAACAGATGAAAAAGCTATTTTTATTTATCATAATCCTATCTGGGCTAAGTATTTTTAGTGCATGCAAGAAGGATTTTCTTCAAAAAGATCCCTTGGCACAACTGCAAAAAGAGACATTCTGGAAAACCCAAAATGACGCAGACCTTGCATTGGCAGGTTGCTATAACTTTTTATGCCGGGGAAACAATGCAACAAGTGTAAGCAACGCAGGAGCCGGTTTTGGTGGCGGATATATGTTTTGGGAAACCCTTACTGATAACGGCTATACAATTTCCAGCGGGGGCAATTTTTCTACGGTTTCCACCGGTAACATTGAAGCAACTATGACAGGGATTGTTTCAGATGCCTACAAATATAGCTATCAGGCCATCGCAACATGCAACCTTTTCCTGGTTCGTATCGGTGATATTCAACTAACACCAACCTTAAGAAACCAGTACATAGGAGAGGTAAAGTTCATCAGAGCTTATCATTATTTTCTCTTATCCCAATTATATGGAGATTGTGTACTAACACTTAAACCACTTAGCTTTGATCAGGCCAGCATAACCATTCCGCGCTCCCCCAAAAGTCTTGTTGTAGATTCCATTCTCGCCGATCTTGATTATGCAGCAACCAATTTACCCAACACAAATTATAACGGACATGCGGTAAGAGGCACAGCGTTAGCCTATAAAGCCAAAGTGCTGTTAGCCAATGGTCAGTACCAAAAAGCAGCTGATGCCGCCAAACTGGTGATGACAGAAAACAAATTTAAACTTGCCGATACTTACAGCAGTCTGTTTTTAAAACCTGGTCAGAACAACAATCCAGAAATCATGTTTTCGGCACGTTATTCACCTCCAAGTTTTTACAGCCCCCAAGATTGGTTATTTTCCTATCTTAACAATGTAAATGTGCTCAAATACCTTGTAGATGATTACGAATGCATTGATGGCTTGCCGATCCAGTCTTCACCTTTATTTAGCAGTACTACACCTTATGCCAATAGAGACCCACGACTAAAAATGAGCATTATTGTTCCTGGCGACTGGCGAGGCACAACCTCAGTTACGGCTTTTGATCCTAAAGCCGCAGCGGTACCCAGTGGTTTTCTGCCGCGTAAAGGAATTGATCCAAATCGTTTTCCCACTACTTATGCAACACAAAGCGACCAGGATTGGGTACTGATGCGCTACGCTGATGTATTGCTCATGTATGCCGAAGCCCAAAATGAAGTTGGAGGTCCGGATGGAACAGTTTACGCCGCCATAAACGCAGTCCGAACAAGACCAGATGTTGCCATGCCCTCTATTCCTGCAGGTTTATCAGCTGCAGATATGCGCACCCGGATCCGTCACGAAAGAAGAATTGAATTCGCAATGGAAGGACAACGCTTTTTTGACCTCAAAAGATGGCGGTTTGATCGTACCATCATTCCTACTATAAAGGATCCTAATAATGCATATCGTTCATTCCCCCTTAGAGATACCATCTGGCCAGTACCACAATCAGAAATCGAAGTTGCCAAAAGCGTAGGAAATACCGGATTTAAACAAAATCCAGGCTATTAATTAATCAGTTATCCTTTTTATGTTAAAAAAACGCAATTGATATTAAATGAAAAAGCCCCAAAGGGGCTTTTTCATTTAAATTGGCTATGACACATAGTTTGATGCCATTATGCGATTTTACCTAATAAAAGAGGAAATTTTTTCATTCACATCTTCTCCACGTAAATTCTTCGCTATAATCACCCCCTCAGGGTTGATCAGAAAATTTTGAGGTATAGCAGAAATACCATATTGAACCGCAACATCGCTTTTAAACCCTTTCAGATCGCTAACCTGAATCCAAGGCATACCGTCCTGTTTTACTGCACCCAACCAAGCCGCTTTAGTTTCATCCAGAGAAACACCTACTATTTCAAAGTTCTTATCTTTAAACTGCTTATAGGCTTTTAGCAGGTTCGGGTTTTCTGCCCGGCATGGACCACACCAGCTCGCCCAGAAATCAACCAATACAAACTTGCCTCTTAAAGATGAAAGTTTGAATTCCTTCCCTTTATCATCTGTCTGCCTGAAATCTACAGCCTTACCAATGGCAAGCTGTTTCGCTTTATCATATTTTTCGGTCAGCTTTTTACCAGTAAAACCCGCAAGGACTCTCGGACTTAAAGCTTTGTAATAGGGATCAAAAACTTGCGGATCAATTACCATTGTTTTGTTGTCATTGATCAGATCCGCACTCACATAAGAATCTCCGTGGTTGAAGATGAAAGAATCCAATACCGCTTCCATCTTAGCCACGAGCGGCTTTGCTTCCGCCTGGATCCTTTTGATCGCTACGGTATCTTTTGCAGACCTTGCATTCAGAAAATCATAACCGATTTTTCTATATAGGGCTGGTCTATTTCCCATTTGTGCAGTATAAGCTATAAAATCAGCCTGCGCCTGCGTTCCGGAAATCCGTGCCGTAGCCAGACTATCCTTTCCGGTTACCAGATACTTTCCTTTTTGCAGGTAAAAATCCTGCCTATCATAGTCTGCATAACGGCGGCTGGTATCTTTTTTCACCGGAATTAAGGTCAGGTACGCCTTACTGGCGTGCGCCGTTGTACCAGATATTGTAAATTTACCATTTTTTAGCAGCGTGCTGTCTTTCACACTTTTGCCCAATGCGTTCACATAACTTAAGATTACTTGATTCCCGTTACCTACAGCAGGCAGGTTTCCAGAGATTTCAAACTTATCCTGTCCCATACAGAAACTTGCAGGCAACAGCAATAAGGCACCAATAAATGTTTTCATGTTCATCATATTTTATATTATTTAATTAGTGTGCTCAGTGTTTTATCAAGCTCCTCTCCCATCAGATTTTTGCCCAATATTTTCCCGTTAGGATCTAACCCCCTTTGTGCAAATAAGCTGAGAGGAAGGCAGCAAACGGCCACCAGTATACGTTTTGTTTTCGTCATCATTTTATTAATTTTTACTGTTTTTTTACGGTAATAAAAGCGGATATTTTTGCTGGAAGGTCTTCACCACGAAGATTGGTAGCGATGATCATACCTTCCGGATTGATCAACAGGTTTTGGGGTAACGCTTTAATATCTAACTTGGCTGCCAATCCATCTCTTACTTTCATCCCTTTTAAGTCGGACACCTGCAACCAAGGGAGTTTATCTTGTTTTACTGCGTTTTCCCAGGAAGCTTTGCTTTCATCAAACGATACGCTTACAATTTCTAGGTTCCGGTCCTTGAGCTGCTCATAGGCTTTTAACACATTTGGGTTTTCAGCGCGGCACCAGTAGCACCAGCTGGCCCAGAAATCCAGAAACACATATTTGCCGCGTAATGATTTTATGTTGAATGGTTTGCCGTTAATATCAGTCTGTGAAAAATCGATGATCTTTACACCTACCGCACGCTTTTCATTTGCTAAAATTCTGTCTATGGCTAGTTTTCCCAATGATGATGACTGAAGCTGGGAAGAGAATTTATAAAACAAGGGCTTTACCTCTGCTGAGTCAAAGTGACTGCCGAGGATAGAAGTGTTAAATGTGTACAACGCCATAAATGAATTAGGATTTGATTCTACAAACTTTAATTGGATGTTTCTGATCTGTTTAACGTAGCTGTTTAGACTATCCGACGCAACTTTTCGCTCCTCAACAGTTTTTCCGGCTACGGCTTCATGCCCTTTTGAAAATTCATTTTGTAGCTTGATAATTTTGTTGGTGAAAGGTGTAATTAATGCCGAAAGTTCCCGATCCTGGCGATCAGCTGTTGATCCGCTGACCTTTGCGTTTTTTATAGAATCAGCTGTGATTAAAGATATATTGGAGTTTTCAAGCCAAAAACTGATATAATCATTTTGATTTCCACTTTTGCGCAGGCCGCTGTACTTTACTTCAATCATGACTTGGGCAGGTTCACTCACATTTCCTTTAAACTGGAATTGGCCGCCATTTATATCCACAGAATCTTTGTTTTTATACGAATTCCCTTGTAAAGTAACGAGATAAGCTTTGGCGTGCCCTTTAACGGCTGGCAATTTTCCTGAAATGGTATAGCTCTTTTGAGCTGCTGCCAATAGTGGCAGCAGTGACAACAATAAAAATAATAAT
>NZ_DATMRL010000413.1:0-5633 GCF_035566355.1 Pedobacter sp. | reverse complement strand
GCTGGGCAGGCTGGGGATTAAGGTGTTGTTTTTGCGGAACTGGACCTGGAATGCCTTTTGGAACATACGAATGCTCTACCGATCGGTTAGAAGATTCCGGCCGGACGTGATTGTGTCCTTTATGTTCGCTGCAATTCTTTGCGCAAGGGTTTTGAAACTTAGCCTTCGCTTCCGGCTCATTTCTTCCATCAGGATTTCTGTTATCCCTGCAAAATGGTATGTGCCTTTTAAATACACGGCCAAACTGGATGACGCAGTAGTGTACAATTCCCTGGCCTCAAAACTCAATTTTGAAAAAAGGAAACTGGCGGTAAAAGAGGGCTTAGTGATCCATAACGGAATTTCAGTGCCGGATTTGCCTGAAAATAATGAACTGCGTACGAAAGCCGTTGAACAAAGGCATTCCTTATTTAACTGGGTCTGTGTGGGGCATTTCAGATGGAATAAAGATTATGTTACCTTATTTAAAGCAGCAGCTTTACTTAAAGATAAAAGCTACCGGATAACCATAGTTGGTGAATTGAATGGGCAGTTATGGCCGGCACAAATGGTCAAAGACCTGCAGCTTGAAAACCATGTCCGGTTAGAAGGCTTTAAACCAAATACCAGCAGTTATCTGGCAGATGCAGATGCTTTTGTTTTATCGTCTTTTTCAGAAGGGATGCCTAATGCTATCCTGGAGGCCATGGCCTATGCTAAACCGATCGTGGTGACTGATATAGATGGCAACAGGGAACTGCTCGAATCAACCGCATGCGGGTTATTATGCAAGCCGGCAGATGCCAATTCATTAGCAAAGCAAATGCGCTGTATTATGGAAATGGATACTGAAGAGCGCCTACGGATGGGTGGTATGGGCAGGGCTTATATTGAATCTGATTTTAGCGAAGAGAAGGTTATGGGGCACTGGAAAGATCTTATTAATACATTATGTGTGGAATATTTGGATTGATCGATTATAAAAGCCCAATCGCTGAAAAGTTGATATTTGAAGGCTTACGGCATAGAGGACCAGATCAGCAGCAGTCCCGCACCCAAGATAATGTGGTATTGTACCATACCCGTCTTGCCATCCAGGACCTCAGTGTTACGGGCTGTCAACCCATGAGCTATCACGGACTGGTGATTGTTTTTAACGGCGAGATTTACAACCATATGGAGTTGCGAAGAAAATACAATCTCGAAGCTTCTTCCCATTCAGATACCCTTACTATTTTGATGCTTTTTGAATTGCTGGGCATGAAAATGCTGGATGAGTTTGATGGAATGTTTGCCTTTGCGTTATATGACCAGCATAATCGCAGAATATATTTAGCGAGAGACAGGGCAGGTAAGAAACCTTTATACGTATATGGAAAGCAGGGGAGCTGGGTCTTCTCTTCTGAACTGAATGTTTTAAATCGTTGTGTAAAACCAGAACTCAATTATGAAGCCTTGGCCGATTACCTCTATTTGGGGCATTTTTATCGGAAAGCAACACCTTATATGCACGTTGACGAACTAGAAAGTGGCCATTACTTGAAAATTGATACATTGACCGGCTATGCTGAAAACATTACCTGGTATAACATAGAGACAGCTTATCATCAGCAACAGGTATTTTCCTATAAAGAATCTGTGGAGCGGCTGGATGATATTTTACAGCAGGCAGTGCGGCGGCGGATAGACAGCTCGGACCTGGATGTAGGTTCGTTTCTAAGCGGAGGAATTGACAGTGGTTTGGTTACGGCAATGGCTGCAGCGCACAGTTCGAACCTGAAAACGTTTACTGTTAAAGTGAGCGGAAGTTTTGATGAATCTGTGCTTGCCCAGCAGGTTGCAGAACGCTACGAAACACAACATACTGTTGTAGAAATTGATTTTTCTGATTTAGATAAAGATATTGAAAAGATCCTCACTAACCATGGCGAACCAAACTCCGACAATTCAGCTATCCCGAGTTATTATGTAGCCAGGGAAGCAAAGAAACACATTACGGTGGCGTTAAATGGTGATGGAGCGGATGAAATGCTGGGTGGCTATCGACGGTATGTACCTTTTAAACATATTGATTTCTTTAATCCGGGGTCTCTTCAAAGAAATGGAGCCAGGCTGCTGACCAGCGTATTACCCGTAGCACATAAAAAACAAAGCTATTATACTTATTTGTACCGGTTGCTCAAGTTTGCAGGTTATGCAGATCCTTTGAAAATGTATTGTTCGGCTTCTTCAGATCTGTTTGTGGGTTTTGAAGACCAGTTTTTGGTGCAGCCCCTAATGGGAGATTTATCGGCCAACCTGGAAAGGATGGAGAGTTCCGGACTTTCTCCTTTAAAAAAACTCTTGTACCTGGATTTTGAATCCATGCTGTTTGGGCGTCTGCTGCCTAAAATGGATATCGCTACTATGGCACATTCGCTTGAAGGGAGAAGTCCTTTTCTATGCAGGGAGATGCTTGATTTTGCACCGGGATTAAAGGACAGTTATAAAATAAAAGGTATACGTACCAAATCTATTCTCCGGGACCTGGCTAAAAAATATCTTCCGGAAACATTGATTGATCAACCCAAAAGAGGCTTTGAGGTTCCTCTTGCCAGATGGGTGGATTATGAATTGAAAAAAAATATTGAACAGGTACTGATGGCAGGCGATCCCTTTTACGCAACACTCCTTAAAAAGGATTTCATACTTGATCTGTTGCGCGGAAAGGTTCAGATCTCAGAAGAAAGAAGAGCAAAAATACTATTCTGCGTATTCAGCCTGGAGGTTTGGTACCAGAACTTACCTAAGTAATCTACAGCATTTAACCTTTAAACGCAGATATATGAAAGTATTGATTACCGGAACAGCCGGTTTTATTGGCTATCATTTAGCCAAACACTTGATTCAGCGCGGAGACGAAGTAACCGGAATAGACAATATTAACGATTACTACGATGTGGAACTTAAGTACAGACGTCTGGAAGACACGGGGATTCCAAGAGACCAGACTGAATATGGAAAAACAGTTCAAAGTACTTATTATCCCAATTATAAGTTTATTAAAGTTGACCTGACGGATCATGGTAAGTTAAAGAAAGTATTCAAAGATTGTCATTACGATGCCGTATGTAACCTGGCCGCCCAGGCAGGTGTAAGATATAGCCTAAGCCATCCAAAAGCCTATCTGGACGCCAATGTTACAGGTTTTCTGAACATTCTTGAGGCTTGTAAGGTGCATCATATCCGAAACCTGGTGTACGCCAGTTCTTCCAGTGTATATGGGCTGGACAAGGAAATGCCATTTTCCGTCCATCAGCACGCAGATCATCCGGTATCACTTTATGCAGCAACCAAAAAATGTAATGAACTCATGGCGCATACCTACAGCCACTTATTTGGTCTTCCTACCACCGGCCTAAGATTTTTTACGGTATACGGCCCATGGGGAAGACCAGATATGGCGCTATTTATGTTTACCAAAGCCATACTGGAGAATAAACCGATCGATGTTTTCAATAATGGCATGATGAAGCGTGACTTTACCTATATAGATGATATTGTGCAGGGTATTACCTGTGTGCTGGACCATCCGGCTACCTGCAATAAGGAATGGATGGCACACAAGCCTGATCCGGCCAGTTCCAAAGCCCCGTTTAAAGTATTTAATATCGGCAGAGGACAATCGGTCAACCTGCTCGATTTCATTGCAGAAATTGAAAAAAACATAGGATTGAAGAGTCGTAAGAGATTTCTTCCGTTACAAGATGGTGATGTAGCAGAGACCTGGGCAGATGTTTCTGATCTGAAACGATTATACAAATACCGGCCAAAAGTATCCGTTGCAGAAGGGGTAAGAAATTTTGTAACCTGGTATAAGGATTTCTATGAGTTGATTCCAAAAAAACAGCCGGAAGAATTGGTGCTCCCGCAGCTGATTAAAGACTTCAGATTCGCAATAAAATAATACAAATAAAAATCCGGATTTTCAAATAATTCGACCTGTTTTTTGAGTTTTAAGAATTTCACTTCCGTTATGTGACAGAAAAATTACAAAACAGAGGGTAGCGATAGCTCTGATTTGCAGGCAAATAGATCTTTTTGAAAGTAATTTAAATTTATTTTTAGAATTATTCATCTATTTTTTTGGTAAATAAATTTCCTTAAAAGAATTTACCTCCGGAATTATATGATTTTATTTGCCTGAATGCCAAAATTTCAGATACCATTGGTTTTATTTTTTAGCACAATAGTTAATTTCCTCAGAACAACTCTATTGGCAATGCCGTCAGATGTGGCATTTCCATAATAAAAACCTTAAACTTCCGCTAGTTTTTTAGGTGTACATGGCTTCGCATATTTGCGTTACCACTGTATACTTTAAAAAATCAAATGGAAAGAAAAAACAAATTACCAAATCGATTGCCCATGAGCTTTCTATTACTTCTGGTTGTGCTAACTTTTAGTAAGTGTAAAAAAAGTTCGGATGAGGCTGCACCATTTAACGCTCCAAGTACAAATGACACCACAATTTCTGCGGTTACTTCTTCAGGAACAAAAGCCCTCGATGTGAGTAAAGCCAGCAGTGACGGCGGCTTCTCCTACAAGGTATACAATGACCTTGGCGCGGTGAGTGACAACACGCAAAATCCGACTGCTTCTACAGTTCGGATTTTCGAGAACGGTAAAGAATTAGGACCTGCGCACAGTGCTCATGCAGACATCAGGACCTTGGGTAAAGGGCGCTTCAGCCACTGGTCGTCCAGTCTTTATTTCTCCAGTTCGGACAATACAGACCCAAGAACAAATGGCAGGACCTATACTTATACGACGTCCGCCGGAACAGTGGCACCAGTGCTGCCACCAGCAGTTACAACGCCAGCACCTACAGGTATTATTGGCTATGCTATGGTAGATGGTACAACCACTGGAGGGGTTAATGGGCAGACTGTTGTAGTAACCACACTTGCCGCCCTTAAAACGGCAGTAGAATCCAGTGCTCCTATGGTGATCAAGGTATCCGGAAAGATTACCGGTACCGGCTTCCTGAATGTGAAATCAAATAAAACTATTCAGGGCGTAAAAGGCTCCAGTCTGGAAGGTGTAGGATTAATGGTTTACGGAACCAGTAACATTATCATTCAAAACATGACCATTAGAAATGTAGTATCTTACTCTAACATCATTATTAAAGAAGGTGCGCACCACGTTTGGGTAGACCATTGCGATTTGTCGTCCGACAGAAACCATGGATGGGACTACTATGATGGCTTATTGGATGTTGGTAAACGTGCAGATTATGTGAGCCTTTCGTGGAATAGGCTCCATGACAATCATATCCCTATGCTGATTGGTTTTGGCGACGAAAATACAGATGACATAGGCCACCTGAGGGTAACTGTATATGATAACTATTTCTACAATGTTTCTGAGAGACAGCCAGGTACCAGATTCGGGTATATGCACGTTTTCAATAATTATATGTTAAATGGAGATGGATATGCTATCGGAGCATCTATGGGAGCAACTGTAAGGATAGATAATAATTATTTTGAGAACCAACATATTGGTTTGTTTACACAATACAATGCTAAGCCTGGTTATATCAGTGGCGCAAGCACAAATATATTCAAAAACTGTGGTGCCGATATGGTATCTACTGCTGCATCTACATG
>NZ_DATMRL010000412.1:0-4321 GCF_035566355.1 Pedobacter sp. | reverse complement strand
GTCACTGCTTTCCTCATCGCTACCTCTCGTGGCATATACCACCTGCCCATCAGCAGTCTTTGTAATTTCTACACCTGCTTCTTTAGCGAGCTCACCATTAGCCGCATCAGTTAACGATACACGTTTACCATTAGACAAAACTAAGTAAGCCTTGTTACCACCAGGCTTGATGTCGTTTGCCAGCAGATCTCTCGTAGCTCCGCTTCCTTCGAGATGACGTTGAGTATAAAAGAAAACACCCAATCCAACAACCAAAAGAATCGCGGCAGCCGCAGCGATGCGAGGCCATAGTTTTACTGAAGGCGTTTTGATTTTACTTTCAAATCTTTGAAACGCCGCTTTTACATCGTACTGTTTAATATCCGTTAAAGCTTTACCTCTGCTATGTTTGTCAGCCATTTCCTCATACAAAGCCAGATGTGCAGGATCTGCATCAAGCCACAGTTGCAATCCAGCTTCTTCCGAAGCATTCAACTCTGCATTCAATTGCCTTACGATAAGGTCAGCCATTTTTAATGCAATCAGCTCTTTTTCATCTTCCATCACTGGTCATTTTGGGTTTACTTTAATAACAATACAACGCCAATCGGAAAAAGTACCAAAGCAGAATGAAATATTTTTTTCAAAGAAGCGAATTATCACAATATAATCTTTTATTAATTTTTAAACAATTATTGACACTTAAAATTATTATTAATAGATTTACGGCCTAACAACATTACGACAATGCCAGTTACCATAAACTTTGAAGAAACATATCCTGCAATTAACTTAAAAAGTGATTTATCACAAATGTCTTTTGAATCACCCCAAAAAGATGGCACAATTAGGTTAATAATAGTTAGAGTAGACCCCCACCCTGACCCATTATTGCCTAATGTATTTAATCTTGGATTTGGTCCGTCAGATAAAAATGGAGGATTTCACGACACTATGCGGCTGAAACACCTTGATAATAACAAAGTCTTTTCAACTGTTTTATTTCATGGCTTAAATTTTTTAGAAGAAAATTCTCAGCTAGTAATGGGTGTTGATGGTTCAGATGATATAAGAGCCACTTTATATCATCTCATGTTTAAAACAAACAGAAATTATTTAGATGAATTTTTCACCCCACTTGGAATAGACTGGTATGTTCGAATATACAGAAATGGGAAATATGATGCAGATGCCCAGGGAAATTACATCGCTAAGCCTAGATCAGAACCATTTGACTATCAACGATCAAGACATGACTTATACAGATACTATACATTTCGTTTAAGATAGATTATCATTAACATTAATTATATTTGCAATATGAATCGAAGAATTCAACTAAAAATGGAAGAGTATAGGAAAATGGCAAATAGTCATAATGATCCTATTGCTCCAAAATCAATAGCTATTCGTAAAGACAGTTTATCTCAAGTCATACATTCAAAAAAGGATGCTGATGATTTTATGGCTGATTTAGAGAGCGCTTTTAAAAGAGCTAAACAACAATCCTGAGCGTAAAGAATAAACACATAACTTTCTAATATGACAATCGAGGATTTAAACAAGAAAAACATTCCAATTGTTCAAATAGGTAACTCACTTGAAAAATTCAAGGATCAACCTATTTTTCAGGAAAAACTAGATAAGGCCAATGAAGTATTACTACGTGTTGGCTTGCCTAGATCTGCTGTTGCCAGATAAAGTTCTGGATTTTTTACCTATTTTGCTGTGGTAATCCCTAACTATGAAACATTTTTTATTCACAGCACTTATTTTCGCTGGTCTCCTCAGCTCATGTAAAAATGAAAAGAAGATTGACCTCTCAAAATTAAGCTTAAATGAACCTATTGAAAGCTTAATAAACTACAACGACAAAAAAAACATTGGAACGGATAACATAGAATATCCATTCGCCCTGCTTTTGGAAACCAAGGACAGCACAAAATATACTTTTGATGGAATGGAGTTAAAAGAAGGTGTGATGTTTCAAATCCATGCGAAGATTAAGATTGACAGCAATTCTACCGGAGGCCAGTTTAGTATTCAGGACTTTAAAGACAAGCCCCAATTGGAAAAAATCTTGAAAGCGTATTCTGCTGAACCTAATATTTATGGCTATAGAATCAAGCTGAAGACAGATCAAAGCAAAAAGGAAATAAAAGATAGGCTAGTTAAGCTCTATGGAGAAGGAACCAAAAATCCCAATAGCAAAGACAATGACTATGTGGGTGGACTATATTGGAATTTGAAAAAAGAAAACAAATACATCTTTTTTGCCCCCGCATACGACAGGCTAATTGTTTTGAACAGCACTAAGCTATCAAAAACATGCTACTGGGATTTAGCCAACGGCACCATAGATTTGGGCGGCTGTGATCCGCAAAAATACCAGAAGGAATTGCTTACTCAGTAAGATCCACTAGCTTCAGTCTACCTTTGTATATGATTAAATTGATTCACTAAAGATGGTACAAAACCATAAATAGCAAAAGATATTGCTCTCCAGGTAGTCTTTTTCTCAGTAAACCCAGGCCTCTCAGCTTTTGATTTTTTACCGTTTGTAAAGACAAGCCAAGTTTCTCCGCGATTTCAGAATTGCTCATGCCATCAATATATCCCATGGAGATGATCTTACTGCATTGAGGAGGCAATTCACTGATCGCCTGATGTAGCTCCCTGATGATTTCAGTTCTCGTAATCTCCGTCAGATAGCTGTTTTCAATTTGCCCCTGAACAATCGCATATTTTGTGTTACGCTCGTTCGTACGCAATGAAATTTTCAAAAAATTAAGACATGCATTTTTAACAGAACGGTACAAAAAAGCCCGCAGATGTTCATCATTTTCAAAGTCATGCGGCGTATTCCATAGCGAAAGAAAAAATTCCTCTACTACATCTTCTGCATCATTACCCACCATACGTTCAGCAAAAAGACACAATGCAGCATAATGCCGTTGAAAAATTTCGCTAAAGCTTTGAACATCACTATGCCCCAAAGCAATTGACTGTCCGCTTTCAGAAGAAATAGTCAGTTTCTGTACGCTCATACATTTAGTTTAAAAAGCCTTCTCTTAAAGTTAATTAAAATTTACTTCAGTAGTACCACAATCATGCGAAGCACAGAAATAATAATTTTAACTTTGGCTAAATGTATATTATATTTTAGAAACAAAAAAATATATTGTGTAAATGGTTTTATTGTCGGGGCTATTTGGTAAACAATTGCCAGGAAAAATCCTTCAAACTTACTGTTCCACTCATCTTAAGATTGGTAAGCGGACAATAATCAACAGTCAGCTCTTTGAGCTTACGTAATCCGCTTATTTTCAATGCAGTCAAATCACGGTTCTCATAGAGGTTCAATACTTCCAGGTCCTTCAAATGAGTTAGGTTGAGGAAACTAAGGCTATTGGCATCCAGCCGCAATATCTTGATCGCATTTGACCCCTCTGAGCTGAAAGTCGCCAACTGATTATCATTCAACTCACAATTGAACAGAACCGGCTTTTTGCCAACATCGATCTTAATCAGCCGGTTATGGTGCAATTCCAATTCCTTGAGCATGGAAAGTCCGGTGAGGTCAATTTCGGCAATCTTATTGTAGGCAACAGAAATTCGCTCCAAATTGACACATCCCTTTACAACCAATTGTTCCAGGCTGTTATTGAACCCATAAATCGCCCTCAGTCTTTTTAATCCTTGAAAATCTGCGGTCTTCAGTTCATTATCGTAAAAACCGAATTCTTCCAGATTGGTAAAGCTCTTGATTCCTGAAAGAGAGGAAATCTGCTGTTTATTCACATACAGCTTAGTAACTTTCAGTGCTTCACCGGCCTGGATCTCCCCATCTCCATTCAGATCTATACCTTGCCCGATCAACGCTTTTTTAAAGTTCGGGTCCTGGATTTTGATCGTCTGCGCAACAGCTGTCTGAACAACCAGGAGAACGTATACCCAAAGTTGTGTGGCTATTTTTTTCATCATATACTCTTATTTACTGATTAAAGCCGTTACTTTTTCCCCTGCGTTTTTCACTTCTACCATACCCGTAACTTCATCTTCCACTGCATATTTATAAGTATAGTAAGAATAAATCGGGGTTGAAGAAAGGACTTCACCATACATATTGTAACGGGTTGATGTTCCTGATTCTACCTTGTAACTTGCCTCCTTTTCATAAGTAATCCAGGTGGTAATATAATATTGTCCAGGTTTGAGGTCTGTAAATTCGAAGGTCCCCTTATCATCGATCACCTTCCCTTCTATACGATAAGTAAAAGCATCATTGCTCATTGCCGCAACCTTCTTTCCCTTATTGTATTTTTTCCTAAGGGCTATAAAC
>NZ_DATMRL010000411.1:0-2301 GCF_035566355.1 Pedobacter sp. | reverse complement strand
TGGCCTGTGTAATATCAGGCATCATTTTTTTAAGCATTCCGAAGCGTTTAGGGCACTCCAATAAAATAGCATTCAGGATCAAAAGCTTCCATTTGCCACCTATAATCCGAAGCACTTTTGTCATCGGACAGTTATATTCACCAGTTTCCTCTTTCACAAATGGCTGCATTTCAATATTCGTATCTTTTTTCATACCTGGTATCTTTTTTAAAACTACTTGTGGGCCCATTTAAAAGACTTCACTTTTGCTGGCTAATTTAATTAAAAATGGACAGACAAATTTCAAAATGGCTTTTATTGACAATAATCTCTTCTTCTATTTTTTTAGCGGTAATTGATATTTTCATAGTTAATGTAGCCCTGCCATCTATACGTAAAGGCATCAATGGTTCCGATGGAGATATCCAACTTGTTATTGCTTTATACCTGCTTGGTTACGCTGCCTTTTTAATTACCGGAGGTCGGGCGGGCGATCAATTCGGCAAGAAAAAAGTTTTCCTTTTAGGGATGATTGCCTTTACCCTTGCTTCTGCTTTTTGTGGCATTTCTCAAACGGCTTTCCAGTTAAACACAGCCCGTATGCTGCAAGGCATAAGCGCAGGTTTCATGATTCCTCAAGGCATTTCTTATATCCAAGTACTTTTTCCAGATCCGTTAGAGCGCATTAAAGCCATTAGTATTTACGGCAGTATTGCGGGTACAGCCTCTGTTGTCGGGCAATTTTTAGGCGGCGTATTACCTGATCTGCATTTTGTTGTAGCAGGTTGGCGTCTCATTTTCTTAATCAATGTACCACTGGGGATAGCTTCTGTTTTGTTTGCAATAAGATTCCTCCCCAAACAGCGCAACCTGACTACAGAAAAATTTGATTACTCAGGTGTTCTGCTTCTCACACTAACTTTAATGGCTTTGATCTATCCCATGATCCGTGGGCGGGAACTGGGTTGGCCAGCTTGGAGCCTGCTTTGCCTCGCTGCCTCAATACCGTTGTTAATTTGGTTTATTTATGATCAGAAACAAAAACTCCGCCGGCAACAATCTCCTCTTATTGATATGGAACTGTTCGCCTTCAAAGATTTCAACATCGCACTTTGTGCGGTATTGTTTTATTTTATGGTGCAAGATTCTTATTTTTTAGTGAATGTAATCCTGCTGCAAACAGGTTTTGGCATTAGCTCTACAGAGGCTGGTCTATTCTTTGTATCGCAGGGACTTGGTTTTGTAGCAGCATCGCTAATTTCAATTCGCCTGGTACCCAGATATGGTAAAAAAGTATTGCAGGCCGGTATACTGATCATGATTGTTTCCAGCGGGCTGCACATCCTTGTATTTGATTCAGTCAACATCAACAGAATTACAGCTTATCCGGTTTTGTTTGTATATGGGCTGGGTTGCGGTTCTGTACTTCCCTCACTAATGACAATGGCATTAAAAAGCATACCCACAAAATTTGCCGGTGCTGCTTCGGGGACTTATGCCACGTTTCAGCAAACCGCTATTGCGCTCGGTATTGGGGTTATTGGCGGTTTATTCTTTTACCTGGCTAGCGAAACCCCTTCTATCATTACTTATCTAAAAGCATATCAAACCGCCATGTTTGTTAATATGTTCCTATTGGTTTTAGTCGGCTTATTTTTAGTATTACTCCCTGAAAGGAAAGCTGGAGCCGCAGGTATAAATCGACCTCAATCATAACGGGTTTTATTGAACAGGCATTACCGATCTGAGACCAAGATATATTGTATTCCATCAATTAAAATATGCGGCAAAGAATATTACACTCATATATCCCCACATAGCTATGAAAAAGATATGAACTGCTGTCTCAAATAATTTACCTTTCCATAGCACCGAAGAATATCCGAAAAACTGGATAAATAATCTGAGCACCCAAAATATGCCCAGTCCAAATGATATTTTCTGGCCAAGATGAGTCTGAATAAGCTCTTCTGCCGAGGTTAAGCATAAAATGCCCATTAACAAGATAATTAAAGCAATAAAAAATGTATGAACATAAGTCATCTGCCTGTTGATTAAACTTAATCCACTAAATTCTTTATCCCAATTGAAATATTTAGGAAAGATGATATGAATGATTGAAAGAGGAATGAGGATGAACCCTATTATTGTAATATGAATTTCCATTCTGTCGATGATGATGTGGTGGCTTAAGGTTCAACATTAAATACAGACATGAAAGGTGTAAACTTGGTTTCATCAAAAGTTCCGAAACCTGCTTTTATGAAAGCACTTTTCCAGGTTGATCTTGAAAAAAAATGTGTAAACCCGATAGAAAAGGCT
>NZ_DATMRL010000410.1:0-11750 GCF_035566355.1 Pedobacter sp. | reverse complement strand
TTTATCATTTCAGTGATTATATTTCCTCCCTCATTAAACAAAATACGGCTAGAAAACTCACGCTGATCTGGGTTTATAATCGGCTAAATGAAATACAGGGCACACTGAGGAGTAAAGATCTGGTACTGGCAGAATCATTGTCTAAGAGGATTTTGCTTTTTGATTCTTTAACCAAATCTCCAGCAATAAAAAAAGTTAATCTCTTACAGAATTCGTTCACTTCAGATTCAGTTCAAAATGATTCGTTGATATTAAACAGCTCGGTCCTTTTAATTAATGCGCAGAATTCCATAAAAGACAATTATCCACTTAAAGAAATACCATCTTCTGAAAATTTAAAAGCTGTTTATAAGGAGTTAAAGAAGGTATTGGACGATAAGGTCTTGTTAGATACAGTGGGTATAATTACCGCCTTTAGCAATAATAAAGCATTGTCTGCTGTAAGCATCAGACAGATGGAGTTATCTGGGGATGTTAACCCTGGTACCATCGAGATGAGTAGTACATTTAAATCTATTCAGCAAAATGCTCAGCAAAATGTACAACAGGCTATGGCCCCTAAAATGGCGTTTCCTTCAGAATCGGAAATTATTGGGGCGATGGCGGATTATTTGGCGAATAGGGTGAAAACTGAGGCTTCGTTGGCATTTTTTGATAACCTAAAACAAAAATTAAATGGCGATTCTATTTTGCTGACGCTTTTCCCAAATACGATTGCATTGATGACCTCTGTGCAGACTTACGAAGCACCGGATTTTGGACAGCAGTTCCGAAATTCATTTGCCGAAGATTTTATACGTATTCCTGAAAAACTGGCTGGTGATCAGGACGTTAGGAAGTATTTTGAAAATCGGTTAAGTGGTTCTAAAAGAGATTATTATGATTTTTTCAGAATGATCGTAAGGCTGTGTTCTATGTCCAGGGATAACAGCAATTTTATTGACGTGATCAGTTATCTTAACCGGGATATCGTGGCCTATCAGACTTATCCCGGGAGGGATGTTGGGAGTAAGATGAATATTATGTTGGGTAATTATATTCAATTTTTGCATATGGTCAATAATGAATTCTTTTCCGTAAATACTACTAATCGGTATTGGATCAGCTATACGGAATTTAACCAATTAAGTGACGATGAGTTTCAAGTGCTTATGGGTTTATTGAAGCAGAAATATCCTGAAGTTTTTAAGTTTATCCAGGTTAAATTAAGTAATGACGATCCCGGGACCCTGCCATCTATAAATGAACTTCGGCTTTGGATGTCTAGGTTTTTCTTTATTATTAACCAGTACCAGGTTGCTATTCAGAACCATAATAATGATGGTTTAGATCAGGCAAACCGGCACAATGCAAGTAGTTACTGGACTTTTATCGGGGACATGTTTTCGCAATTTGTAAGTAAAGAAAATAACTTTTTCATCGTAAAAGTCGATCCCTTGTTTTCCAAAGTAGAGGATCTTGAAAAGTATCAGGCCTATTTAAAAAATCTGACTACTACATGTAAGCTTGTTACTGATCTTTACAGTGCGGTACAGTCTAAAAATTATCCCCAGGTTTTAAAGTTGACACAAGTTCTGCTGGAGAATATGGAGGATCCGGAAATCAGATACCGGGAAATATTTATTAAATATTTTTTTGCAAATAAGAACCAGAGTCTGACTGATTTCAAAAAATGGTATAATAGCAATAGCCATTATCGAACGTTTTATTTGTTGGTTAAGCAATATCAGGTTGATATAGATAATAATGCACCTCAAACGAAGTTGGATAGCGACTTGTCTGATTTGAGCAAGTTTGGGGTAACCTTAAGGACAGTAACTGGTTATACTGCATGGTTTAATAAAACTTTTGTTGATAATGATACCTTGTTTATCCGTAATTTTTGTACGAATATGGATTGGTACAGGCGGAACTATCGCGACGGGCGTTATGCTGTGTTTGAAAAGGTGATGTCTTTTATTAATGATGTAATGCTGGCAAATAACAGTCAGTCCTTAAGTGGGGTTATTGCCAATTATGCTTCTCCGCCGCAATCGTACAGGGTGAAACGTTCCAGCAGGTTTTCTTTTGATTTAAATGCATATGTTGGAATTGTGGCTGGCTTGGAAGGTCTGGATCGTCCGCATTTTGCCTATGGTCTTACTGCGCCGATCGGTGTTTCGTTTAGCTGGAGTGGTACTAAGAGGCCTGGGCGGCAGATGGTGGTCAACAAGGATGGTCATATTGTTTATCTCCGGGGTAATTCAAATGCGATTTCTTTAACGATCATTGATATTGGTGCTGCGGTACGGTATAGGTTTGCTAATGATGCATCATCTGGTCTTCCGCGACAGGTTAATTTATCTCAGTTTATTTCTCCTGCGTTACAATATCACTTTGGAATAAAGAATACGCCGTTGGATGTGGTGGTGGGTTATCAATATTTGCCTAAACTTAGAACTTTTGATGATTTATCTTCATCGGATAATACGATTAAGTCTGCTTCGGAATTTAATATTGGGGTGGTGTTTGATTTGCCTTTGATGAACTTTTATCATAGTAAGTGAGAATAATAGGATTTGTTGAATGGGATTGTGCGGGGAAGAAAAAACCTGCACCTCTTTTCCCACTGGACCTTACAGGCCCTGAGGTGTGAAAAGAGGTGCAGGTTTTTTTGGGGGCGGGAAGAGAGTTTTGATTCATAGAAGTATTGTATTAAAGCAATAATATTGGAAAATTAGAAGATTTTGCTAAATTACCCACCAACATTTCAATAATATATAATAGATGGCGCTCAACATTCCTGAAGAACTTAAAAAGAAAATAAAACAAAACAATTTCGTGATTTTTACTGGAGCAGGCATATCCATGAGTGCAGGCTTACCCAGTTGGAATGACCTAGTTGAAAAAATATTGGATGGACTTGGGACAAAAGAACTAAAGGCTGAGAAATTTAAAGAAGCACTTAAGGACGAGCTTTTTACTCCTATTGAAATTTTAAATAAAATAAGTCATTGGAAAGAAAGTTCTATTGAAATATTTTATCAAGAATTAAAAAAGTTTGATGGCGTTAGTCCCACTAATGTTCACAAAAAAATTGGAGACTTATCCAATAAGATAATAACGACAAATTACGATGAACTTTTAGAAAGGGCTCTCGTAGAACATGAAAAAATTATTTATACTCATAACTATAAAGTAGCAAAATTATCTGAATTTGAAAAGTATATTTTCAAAATCCATGGTGATATAAATGAGCCAGACAAGTGTGTATTGTTTCCATCTGAATATGAAAATCTTTATTCAACGGATGAAAAATCTTCTACATTCGAATTGAAGAAAATAATTTCAGACAAATCTATATTATTCATTGGTTTTAGTCTTAATGATCCTTATATAAATTACATTTTCAATTATATCAGTGGATTATACTCTGGATTCACACCAGAGCATTTTGTGATTACAACTCAAAAAAATAAAAATTGGCCAAATAAAGTTACTCCAATCGTCATCGATGACTTTACTGAATTGGAAAAATTATTAGATGAATTAATAAAAATAAAGATTGAGCAAAAAGAAGAACTACAAGAAATTCAAAGCAAAATTGAAAGTAGTTCTAAGGAAACAATTGTTGAGTTTACTCAGAGTTCAGAATTTGATTCTCCACCAAGTAATAAATTCTGGGTAGGCAGAACAAAAGAAATAGTAAATATTGGGAATGATAATTTTAAAGTTGTTTTTATAACAGGAATTGGGGGACAGGGTAAATCTGCATTAGCGGCGCATTTTTTAAGAAATTACTTTGATTCTAATACCTATGAATTTGGTGATTGGCGAGATTTTAAAGAAGAGACTAATAGATTCCAGACTAAGTTAATGTTGTTGATCAGAAGGTTAACTAGCGATTTTAGAATTACAAATCTGGAAGAAATGAATGCCAAAGATTTGGTAGATGCTTTCTTTCATTATCTTAATAAACGTAGGATTGTTTTTGTTTTCGACAATGTTGATAGTTATATAGATCTGGAAACATTTAAACCGAGTGGGAGTCTGGGCTATTTTTTCGAGCAGATTTTAACTCGCGAACACAATTCTAAATTTATTTTTACATGTAGACCTTTCATAAGAGAAGCAGGAATAAATTTTTACCAAATTTCTTTAACAGGATTATCGGAGGATGAATGTGAACAGTTATTTGGCTTTTATGATATTTCAATAACTAAATCACAGTTAAGAGCCTTAAGTATAAGAGCTCACAAAGTTACACGAGGTCATCCGTTATGGCTAAATTTAATCGCCGGGCAAGCAATTAGAGGAATTGAAGTTGTTAACAACTTTATTAATCAAGTAGAAAAGAAGTCGTCATTTGATGAAGATAACTTCTCGGCGATTCTTTCCGAAAAAATATTAAATGAAGTTTGGAACTCCCTTAATGACAAACAAAAAACTCTAATAAGAGGGATATCAGAAACTGTAAAACCAGAAAGAGAGGAAAATTTAAGAAATATATTAGATAGTGAATTGAACACTAATCAGTTCAATAAATCATTACGTGTTTTGAAAAATTTGAATTTGGTTGAGATATTAAGTGATCAAGAAATTGAACTTCATCCTCTGGTTAAGGAGTTTGTTTTGACCAAATATCCAAACAATGAGAGAGCTAAATTTATTACGCTTTTTGTGCAATACTATGACAAATTTATATACATTCTTAAGCCTAAGCTGAATTCAAATCTAACAATTGGTGAATTTCAAAATTGGACTTCAAAAATTGAATTGCAAATAAATAAGAAGGATTTTACATCTGCTCTCATTTCATTAGAAGAAGTAAGTTCAGCAATTTTGACATCTGGGTTCTTAGAAGAATATTTAAGAGTGGCTGAACTTTTATTTAACACGATAGGATGGAAAGAGGCCGTAAGTCAAGAATATCCGTATTTTCATTCTCAGTTTTCAGTCTTGACCTCAACGCAAGTTCATATAGGTAAATATGAGATTTGTGGTGAGAATCTCGAAAAATACTCGCAGATAATTTTAGGAAAAAGTTCGCATTATTTGTCTTATTGCAGTCAGAAATCATATTCCCTATGGTATCAAGGGTTATTTGAAAAAGCAATCTTAGCGGCTGAAGAAGGTGTATATCTCTTAGATGAATCTAACTTGCCGGATAATCATAGTTTGAGGCATAACTATGCCTTAGCTTTGAGAGATTCTAAAAATGTTAAAAATGTAAACAAAGCATTGGAATATTTTTTGAGAAACGAGAATCTAGATGAGATTCTTAATATAGATAAAATAAATTTTGATTTTAGTGGGCACTATTATGGAAATATTGGGAAATCTCTAGAGTATTTGGATAGATATGATGATGCTTTGTTTTGCTATTATGTATCATTAAAAATATTGCTCAAAGAAATAAATACAAATTCTATATTAAATATTGGTTATGCGTGTAGTTGGATTTCAGAAATTTTGATAAAGAATAAAAAATACAAAGATGGATTGTATTTTTTGAAATATGCAAGGAACTGCTGGGAGAAAGCTTCTCCACAAAAGGCAAAAATTTTAAAACAAAACTGGAATAGTGTAGCTTTTGATAAAACAACAAAAAATTCGATCAACAGTTTGACTAGTTGGAAGATAGAAAATCATTGTAAGGATCATCTTAGTAAGCAATTACTGTAAAAATACTTTAATCTCCATGATTCGTAATATCAAAAGGTAGCTTCGTAAACAAAATTTCAATATAATGCTAGATAAAATTAGAGCTGAACTTATTGGAGAATTATTTTATAGATTGGATATTGGTGTTCGTGGTGATTTGCATAAAGGTGTCGTTTCAGACGAAAGGGACTATGTTTCAAGGTTAGTTACGCATCTAGAGTACCCATATGGCTTTTTTAATAATATTATATATTATGGGTTAGGGTTAAAAGGGAAATGGTTTGCAAAGGTAAATAAAGGAACTCAGGAGCGGAGGTTTGGATGTGATTCTATGATTGTATTTGAAGCTAAAGATCAACTAAAAGTAGGATTATTTGAGGCGAAGTGGCCAAGGGTTCTTATTGATCCTTTCTATGATTGGGATAAAATTTATAAGAATAAAAGTGTTTCACACTTTACTGATCAAATAGAAAGGCAGGCGAATTGGAGTAGGCAGGCAGCCATTTGGGAGATGTTTTTTTATGAGGAAGCTCCGGGAATTTTTTCTTCGCCATTCGATCTAAGTGGATCTAGTTGTGTTAAGCATGAATTCGCGAAAGCATATATCGACGGTCCCCAAAGGCCACCTTATGCATGGGGGAATAATGATCTAGAAAATTTAATTGGTCTTGCACAAACTACATCTGCTGAAACAAATTTAAGGACAATTATTAAGGAAATTCTGAATTGCAAGATGGGAAGGGCAATACCAATAAATTCAGGAGAGAGGACGTTTAC
Organism: Pedobacter sp.; assembly: GCF_035566355.1. GTDB lineage: Bacteria > Bacteroidota > Bacteroidia > Sphingobacteriales > Sphingobacteriaceae > Pedobacter. The sequence goes on along the minus strand of NZ_DATMRL010000410.1, from coordinate 5,330 downwards.
CTTGACTGCATATAATGGGGATCGGGAAATTTGTCCGATTTTAAAATTTGATAGCGGAAATGATAATATGGATTTTCTTAATGAATTTATGGTAAGCAAAGGGTTATCCTTTTTTGGCCATTTAAAAATTGAGTCAGAAGATCTATAATATTTTTACGATAAAAAATCATTAAACTGTATCTTATGCGTGAAGAAAATCAATCAAATGGTCTAATTGAGCCAGCATCACAAGAGATTATCTCTACCAGTGTAGATTTGAGTGTAGACTATGCTGAAATACCGTTGGACAGTTTTTTTGAAGATGGATTTTTAAAAGAAATACCAATTATAAAATCAATATACGCAGCTTACAAGATTGGTGTTGGAATTAAGGAGTTTTATTTCACAAAGAAATTCATGACTTTTCTAAGAGAATTTCATTCTTATGAAATTGATAACAGGAAACTTGAAGAATTCAAACAGCGTTTTAAAGAAGATAAAGAATATCGTCATAAGACTACAGAAAGCCTTATCATTTATAATGATGCATTCCTTCAGGTTGAGAAATCAAAAATATTAGCGAAGTTATTTGCCGCACATGTTGAAGGCCATTTTGATTGGAGCCATTTCAATCATTTATCTACTTGCCTAAACTCCGCACACCCCAAGATATTCTCTTTTTTGGCGGAGCTTGCTTCAACGGATTTTATAATTCCTGAAAGTAGGGGAGACAAACCATTGCAATTGGATATGGAAGCTTTGGTTTTAGCAAGTGGTTTAGGTTATGAATTTAGCTCATGGAGTAGCGGATTTGAACTTAGCATTCTTGGTAAGGATCTTTATAATTATGGACTTAAATAGTCTGTAGATTAAATAATTTAGTAGAGGTGAGAAGTTTTCATATTAATAGCACTAATACTAAATTGGAGGATTTATTGAATAGGAATTATTGATCAAACGGAGTAACATCACTCGCTTGTTCCGCCGTTCCTTGTTGAAGATACTTATCGTACAAAACAATTCTGATAATTGGCATATTTTTATTCCATCGTAAGCGGAGTAAAAAGGTCAAAACAAGCAATACCGACTTATCCAGATTTGTACCAGGGCTTGAAATTTCATTTCTTAGGTTCTCAACTCTACCTATGTCGACAACGGAGCCATAAAGATCATTGTCCAATGATTCTAGGTTAAATTTTTGAATTTCGTTTTCTTCTATTGGAAGTTTTGTTATTTCTGGTAAGTCTGCTTTTCGCAAAACTAGAAAACCAATCGAGAGGAGTCTAAAATCATATTCAGTTACTTTTATTATTGATATACCTTTCCATGATTCGGAGGATACACCTTTTATGCCCTGTTTTGCTATCAATGAACTAATTTTTATCCCAAAATTAAGTATCACATGATCATTTGGATTTAAAGCTAGATTAGTAATTGCTTGCTCAAAAGATTCCCATTTCAGCAAGTAGTTACTTGTAATTCTTGCCCGTAATGCTTTTGAAAAGTTAGATATAATGCTTTCTGATAATCTACTCGCAAAGAATGAATCAAAATTCAATTTAGTTGAGAGTTGTTCTTCAAGAAACGGTGCTCTTTCCATAAGTTGATGGAACCCCTTAATAAGAGTTTCATCGTAATTATTTGAAATAGATACAGGATTCTTTAAAACAGAAATTTTGTTTATTGTTTTGGTAAGTATCTCTTTTGACTTATTTAAAAATTTATCGACATGAGGTTGGTGTAGATTCTGAATTATTTCTGAATTTTCAATTTCTTCTTTTAGTTGGATTTTGAAATTTTGAATGATGTCTTTAGGTGGAATCGCATTTGCTTCCTCAAACCATTCGGCGGTTAAAAATTCAAATCCTAAATCTTCTAACAATTTTTGATCGTCTAGGACCTGTTTTAATAATCGTCCAAAATAGTCCAGGCGATTATACAGTTGTTCTTTTTCCGTAAGAGTGTTTGGGCTTTGCGGTTCAGACAAAGGATTGAGACCATAATAATAGGATTGAAGTGTATATTGACGTAAAAATAGAATTGCCATGTATTTGCAAAGCATATTTTTTATAGCTTGTTCAGAATTAATTCCTCCAGTTACACCTGGAAACCAATATCTAATTCTCTCATTACTTAGTCTAAAGTCATTAGGGTCATCAAATCTTACGAAAAGATCCAGGATTTCTATAAAGCTATCTGGCAACAGATAGTACCTGGGTGGAAACGAATTTGTAAATTCAAATATTCCTCTTATACAGCGATATCTTTTTTTATAAAGTAGTAATGCTCCTAATGCTAGATTAAACTCAAAGAAAATACCTCGCTCCTTTTCTTGATTGTTGTACTCCTCTTCATTAAGTATAACTTCTAAATTTTCGTGATCTCTTTCAATGTTTAACTTGGGCAGTACGGTTGAGAAATAGTCATTCGCATTTTGCCAATAATTGATTATTTGTATGTCCTGACCGTGATCTGCCAGGATAGTCAAGTTGGCCCATAATTGGTAATAAGTTTGCCGATGTATTCTTTTTTCTTTAATTCCGCCTAATAACCAGTTTCCATCCGAAGCACGATTACTTATAGCGCCAAGTTTAGGAGAGTTTTTGTATACAGAATCCCTGACAGTTTTAAAAGCTATTTCATAAAAAGCATCAGGAAACAACACTTTGGAGTTTGGGCTTGCTTTAAGAATTTCACTAAATTGCTGTTGGAAGTATATGGACAATGTTTCGCAGTTTGTTTCTTCCTCTGTCTTGATAGAAAGGTATAATATGTCTGCTAGTGCTCGAAAATAAATATATTCATCAGTTTCTTTTGTTTTCCTCTCTTCCTGAAAATATCTTATTAACTCTACTGGAGTATAATAAGCAAGAATTTTTTCCGTGAATAGAAAAAAATAGTATATCAATATTGTCGTGATAATAAGTATTATTAGACCTATTCCCCATAAAACAATCTTAGCACCGTAATTACCTTCGGGTAAGGTGCTTTTTAGGATAATATCTACTAATACATAGATGATAATTGAGGAGAGTGATATTTTTAATAATGTACTGAACCCTTTCCAGCTTTTTTCTTTTTGAAATAGGGCCGTAATTAAAGAGGAACTGTATCTTTCATCTAATCGTCCAATGACTTGCAATAGGATTGGATATGAGACACTTAGAATTGCTATTATGAAATAAATGCAAGCATCTGTAAAAGTCATATTATAAAGATTATTGATTCAGCGCCAATCAATGTCAGCTCGAAAAGAAATGCGTTTAGAATTTGAGAACTATTTAATTTACCCGAAAGTAATAAAAATATTAGATATAAATTACTGAAAATATAACAAATGCAGGTAAGGTGGATGCCTATTCTAATAACTAAGTTTTGTGAAAAATAAATGCTGTTTCTTTGGCATTCCAGGCTTGTTTTTGCCTGGTTTTACACTAGGGGTTCCTAACCCTGGGGAACTACCTGTGGCTTTCTTGTTTGCTTCTATTTGTATCGTCATTTCTACGGAGGCTTAACAGCTCCCAGGTATGGGTGGGTTGATGTGTTTTGACGAATGAACAAATTTTTAAATCTTAAATTTTTTAGAACATGGGAATTATTAGACAAGGGGTCCTTGGTGGCTTCAGGAACAAGACTGGCGCGGTGGTCGGGTCTTATTGGCGTACGTTAGATGTGATTAAGGGCATGCCCCGGAATACGGGTAAGGCGCCTACGCTTAAACAGAAAAATCAGCAGTTGCAGTTTGCCTTGATTACGAGCTTTTTGAGCTGGTTTGGCAATTTGATTAATGTGGGTTTTCGTTCGGTGAGTAAGATTACTACGCCGATGAATGTGGCGGTGCGTTATCATTTGGCGGAGGCGGTATTGGGTGGTGGGCCTAATTACTCGATTGATTTTTCTAAGGTGAAATTTAGTGTGGGCAAGTTGGATAAGCCGAAGGATTTCAGTGTGGAATCGGTTGCTGGTGCTAAGTTGAAGTTTACCTGGACGAATAGCTACGGTAATACGCCTTTCAGGGATGGTACTGATATGGGCTCTTTTTTGGTGTATAATCCGGCAAAGAAGGAGTTTGTTACGGTGGAGAACGTGATTGCCAGATCTGCTTTGACTTTTACGTTGCAGATGCCTGTGGATTTTGCGGACGATGATGTGTATGCGTATATGAGTTTTAATTCTTTGATTACGGAGCATCTGACCTCGGAGAGTGTATGTAAGGGGCCGGTGCCGGTGATTGCGTAGTATTAGGTTACAAGGAGGGTTCCGGGGGCTGGCCCTCCTTGTGAAAAACCCTGCTCTTCTTTTCTCACTGGACCTTCCGCGAAGTGCTTCAGGTCCTGAGGTGTGAAAAGAGGTGCAGGTTTTTTTTGGGTCCAGACCGGAGAGGGTGTTACCTGGAAAGCCAGGTATCGATGAGTGACTTGAGTTTAGGATCAGCTGGCCTTGGGCTATCTGGTGTGATAAGGTTTCCTTTTTTATCAATCAACAGGTAGCGGGGAATTCCATTGATTTGATAGGCTTTGGAAAGATCATTGCCAGGTCCTGCATATAGTTGTATTCCGTTTAGATTCTTTTCAGATGTATATTTATCCCAGGCCTTTTTATTCTGGTCAACAGAAATACCTACAAATGCGACATCTTTTCCTTTGTAGTTTTTTACAAGTTTTTCCCAGTGAGGTTCTTCTGCTTTACAAGGTCCGCACCATGTTGCCCATACATCGATGAGAACTACTTTGCCTTTTAAATCTGATAGAGAGACTTTCCTGTTATTGACATCGGGAAAGCTAAAATTGAGAACCGGTGTTCCTTCTTTTGTGTTCACCAGTTTTACGGCCATAGCTTGCGCCCGCTCTTTCTGGTCTTCTAAAATGAAATAAGGTTTGAATGTTTTGAACATCTCCTCATATTCGCTAAAAGAAACTGCCGATGTAAGTTTGCTGAGTGCATATTGGCCTTTAACGACATCTACAGGTATAGCCTCAACTTGTTGCTGGATGCTTGGTTTCGTAGAAATATCTATTTTTTTGTAGACCAGGTAGTTAAGTAAACGATCTCCGTAGGGTAGTTTTAAAAGATCTGCTGTGAGGTAATCATCTGCTTTGAATTGAGTATAATAGTTGCTCATCTCTTCCTGACTTGGGTGTGTGGAGCGAGGTGTATAGAGGTAGCCGATGGCTAGGTAAGTAAAGTCGAAAGCTACGATTTTGCTAAACAGTTTATCGAACTCGGCGTTGCCTGTTTTTGCCGAAGATTTGTAGGCGGGTAATTTGGCATACATTTCTTCTATTTCGGGAAAGAAATCAACATATGAGCTTATTGTTGTCCAGTAAACTGCTTTGTCAAGGAGTGTATAG
>NZ_DATMRL010000409.1:0-3319 GCF_035566355.1 Pedobacter sp. | reverse complement strand
AAATTAATCCCTCAAAGAAATGGGTTAAGACTAACACAAAAAATAATATAAAACCAGAATAATATTAAACAAATCCAACACTAAGAATCTTACACTTAAGTTTCTAAAGAATATCATTGCAATAACCCCAGGAGTAATGATAAATGGACTTGGGTAATGCAATCGCTTGTTCAGTGAGGGGGAGAAATGCAGAGAGGTTTACCCAGTTGTCCAGCCATGACTTACAGCTCAGGGGATATTTCTTACCCCACTTCTGTTCAAACTCCAGCAGTCTTTCATATCCCTGCTGTTCGTTACTTGACTGATAGATTGGTTTCATATCAGCCATTACGGCCTTCTTATCTTTCTCAGGGGCATAGCGCATGGATGCACGGATCTGGTGAACAATGCAAAGCTGCACCCTTGTCTTTGGGAAGATCGCCTCCACCGCTTCAGGGAAACCTTTCAATCCATCAATGCAGGCAATCAGGATGTCTTCTACACCACGCGCTTTCAAATCCGTAAGCACCGACAGCCAGAATTTGGCGCCTTCGTTTTCGGAAGTATAAAGACCTAACACATCTTTGTTGCCCTCAATGTCCACACCCAGTATATTGTAGATGGCACGGGTTTCCACCGCTCCGTTTATCCGAACCTTGAAGAACATACAATCCAGGAATACAAAGGGATAAACGGCCTCAAGCGGACGATTGCGCCATTCCTGTACTGCAGGAAGCACACTGTCAGTAATCCTTGAAATCTCAGCAGCAGAGATATCCATGGCGTACATTTCCTGCACATAATCACGCATTGCACGCGTACTCATGCCCATGGCATACATCGAGAGAATGTTCCCTTCCAGTTCCTCTGTAATGATCAGCTGACGCTTGGGGACAACCTTAGGGTCAAAGGTACCTAGACGGTCCCGGCCGGTCTCAAGCTCAAACTCTCCCGAACTTAAGCTCCGTACTGTTTTCTTGCTTTTGCCGTTCTTGCGGTTAGCCTGACCAGCCAGTTTACTCTCGGAAATATGGTGCTCCAGCTCACCGGTCATCATAGATTCCAGAAAGTGTTTCATCATCGGGGCTAGTACGCCGTCCGTGCCAGTCATTTTCTTGCCGGCATATAAGCCAGCGATAGCTTCCTTTTTGAAGCTTTCAAAATCAAAGTCTTCTTGTGTTGCCATACTTATGTCGATAGTTTAAAGTTACACTATTGACACAGTTTGTGAAACACCCTCCTTAAAACCGGCAATAACTGTTTAATTGTGCCCCTTCGACTTCACACAGACCTCTGAGATCATCTCAGAGGCCTTTTTATTATGTTGTTTTAGTCGCTAAGTTTGTCAGTTAGACTAAATACTATATATTTATAAATGAGTTTTGTATAATTGATAATTATTATTTAGCATTTAAACTGCGTAAAATACCACTAATGAAATTTGAATTAACCAATGAACAACGCCTATATTTTGGCTTAGACCAGATAGAGCCACATTGGGAAAAAACGATCTTCAAGGGAGATACCTATCGTCCGGAGAGCACTCTTTATTTTGAAGGAGAAGTGATTAAAAGGCATATCCTCTCTACTAAAGAGCAATATCAGGAAAAGCAGTACAATGAGTTAACTCGTGGTAGAACAATATTACTACCTAAAACGGGTAAAGGGAAAGAAAAGAAACTCACCCCTTCAGTATTGGAGTCGCGTCAACCGACAGGTGTATATTGTAACATAGATTATCATGGACATGTTTATATTGGCAATTACAATACCCAAACCACTTTTTACGATACTCGCTGGGAAAAGGAATTTGTAAAAGATGCTGCAACATTAGAAATAAGCAGTATTGTAACAGACTTTATCAATAGCGCTCCACCACAGCACTTAGTCGAAATTAATCAATTTAAGGAAGCCCGGCGTAAACTCTCTAAGTTTAAGTCTGGTGATTTCTTTGCCTTTAAAGTTAGTAGAACCCAATATGGCTTTGGGCGGGTACTGGCCAATATAGACCAGATTAAAAAAAAGAGCGCCCTATCTCGTGACCACGGCTTGAATCTGATAATGACCAAACCAGTACTGGTCAAGGCATATGCTTATTTGTCTGAAACTAAAAATATCGATCTGACAATTTTACAGCACACAGGTTCTTTACCATCCGATTATATGATGGATAACTTGCTACTTTACGGGCAATTTGAAGTGATCGGACATAAGGAATTAAAGCCTGAAGAATTGGATTTTCCAATATCATATGGCCGACATATTAATATGCAAAAACATGCATCATTTTTGCAATGGGGGCTTATTCATCAGGAACTTTCTACCACTACATTTAACAAGTATTTCGTTGCAGAAAATCTATTCGTAGAAGAGAATAGTTACTCAAGAAAAGTTTCCAACCCTTATGGTTTTTATGGAATTGGTTTTTACCCTAAATATTCTGGCCTATTCGAAATTAAAAACGCCATTGCCCATAAAGGAAAGTTTGACTACAGTAAAAATCCTAGTTACTTCACTCATTTTGACCTGCGTAATCCGGCTAATAAAGCAGTCCGAGAAGAACTCTTGATTGCTTTTGGTCTGAACCCTACTAAGGATTATGATGATAATTGCTGTTTGACAAACACCATCGATTCCAAAACTTTGATCAGCTCGTTATAAGCTAATAAGCATTATATGAGCACCGCTAATTTCATTAATGCCGCCATTAACCTCGCTACATTTCTCTGAATACCTAATTAGTCCACCACCGTAGCTGTAAGACTTTTTTCGCCTTTCTTGGGTTCCGGTTCAGGTGCGAAATCTAACAATTAGGTATTTGATATAATCGCTGGCAATTTCGGAATACAGGGCAATATTGACTATCAACTACATGAACCAACCCCAAAGCATTAATCCATAAACTTTATTGATGTTTACTTTAGAGGGCTTCTTTTTAAACCAGGCAGAAATAAAAGTAAGATCTTTCCATTAAAAAAGCCCAGGAAATTCTTCCAGGGCTTTTAGTGTTGGTTTTGGTTATATGGTATTATAGATTTGCTATTTCTTCAGCAAAGAGACCTGTAGCTTCTGAGATTTGTTCATTAGACAATCCCATCTTTTTTAAGGATTGAACTATTTCTTTCTTTTCCTCAACCCTGCCACGCTCCTCTCCATCAAGAAATGACTGTTCCCTAACGGCTTCGTTATCCCACTTTCTCTTTAACTCTTGATCGTATATGTCCTGTTCTTCCTTTGTCATCTTTGTATAATCCGCTATATTATATAGTTTCTCAAAAATCGTCTTTCGTAAATGTGGCGGCATATCATCCATATCGCTTAAGTGCTTTAAGGAGTACAG
>NZ_DATMRL010000408.1:0-18109 GCF_035566355.1 Pedobacter sp. | reverse complement strand
TACCGATTCTCCTAAAAAAATGATTGGGCGATTAAAAGAGTCCTGTTTCTTTATTTCCAGTATAAAATTTCTATTTTTAGTAAAGAAATGAACAAGATGATCAAATGCCATGAAAACAAAATGAGAAGGCTAATGCTGATGCTTACTTTGGTATTGGGTATTTTGACATTCTTCGGCAATGCGAGATCTGTTATTGATCCAAAGCCAACACAAACTGAGGTTGAAATCTCTAATTTCGGGAAAGCGGGCAACAGAACCATTTCCTATCAGCACGCCTTAGACTTGCTTCGGGGTGATCAGGCACGGTGTTTTCGGCTGAGCTGGAACGAAGCTTTGCTTTCGTTCAATAATTTAATTCAGGTTAAACTGGCCCTGGTTAATGTGCGACAGGGTTTTCAGCCTCCAATCTTGTACTACTATTTAACCAGAATACTTCCTCAAAGTTCGGACGAGGAAGAACCGTTTAGCGCCTAAGCTTTTCTTCACGGCAATCTTTTTCGGTTGCCCTATCTTAAAAAAGGCCTGGTATTTTATCAGACCATAGCGGTTATTTTTCAAAAAATCAACAATGAAATTATTTAAAAGAATATTAAAGTTCACTGGCATAGCTCTGTTGGTGCTTCTGACTTGTGCTTCATTTTACCTTTATAATTCGGGGCCTGAAATGCCCCCTGGAACTGATGCACTCATTACCAAAGTGCTGGAAAGTCCGCTTCCGGAACAAGTAAAAGGTAAAACGGGTTTTGCAAAGTCTCATGGATTGAGCATTTGGTATGAAAGTGTAGCCCCTAAGCGGGCCACAAAAGGTGCTGTTCTGCTCATTATGGGAATCTCTAATGATGCTTTGGGCTGGCCTCCGCAGTTTATCAGTGCCCTGGTGGATTCTGGTTACCAGGTGATCCGTTATGACCACAGGGGTACCGGTGAGTCTGACTGGGTAAAGGACTGGAACAGTAAGCATCCATACTCGCTGGCCGATATGGCGGATGATGGTGTTGCGGTATTGAATTCACTAGGGCTTAGAAAGGCAAATGTGGTGGGTATATCTATGGGAGGGATGATTGCCCAGGAACTGGCCATCAATCATCCGGACAGGGTAGCCACGCTAAATTCCATCATGTCTTCAGGCTATATAGAAGATCCTGCATTGCCACCGATATCTTCTGCAGTAGCCTGGGATCTGGTTAAGGTAGCCTTGAAATACGGTATTATCGGGACGGACCGCAATATGATCAAAATGCATATTGCAAGCCGGATCATCCTGAAAGGGAAATCAAATTACCAGTTGAATTCTAAAGAATTGGCCGAACAGGTATTGTATGATATCCGAAAGCGAAAAGGATACAATTCAGATGTCTCCAGACAGCATCAGGCAGCAGTTTTTCTTTCCGGATCAAGATATGATAAGCTAAAGAAACTCAGCATGCCCACGCTTGTCATTCACGGGAGGGAAGACCCCTTCATACCGATTGCGCATGGTAAGAAGTGCGCAGCAATCATTCCTACTGCTGACAGCCTCTGGGTAGACAACATGGGACATGACCTGCCGAACAATCTGGTTGGTACCCTGACAAAGGCGATGATTGCTAATTTCCATAGGAAATAAAAAAGTTATAAAAAATGAAAACTCATTAGCAATTACAATTGCTAATGAGTTTAACTCAAACCTTCCACAAGCAGCTTCAATTCTTTCTTGTTGCTATAATTTAGTCATTAAATATGAGCAAGTATATTGACCAGTTTACCAAAGGGATCGCGCACATAAAAGCGACGCACCCCCCAAGGCTCATTTGTCAGTTCATATTCAATTTTAAAACCATGTTCCTGCATTAATTTATAAGCTGTATCCACATCATCAACTTCGATAGATAAATCCGGGACTGGTGTGCCTGAACCACCCTCACTAGCAAAGCTAATTTGTACACTCATGTCTTCTTCTGAACCGTATGTGGCTATCCAGCCCTGATCCATTAAGACTTTCATGCCCAGCAACTCTACGTAAAATAGTTTTGCTTTCTCAATTTCCTGTGATGCTATATTGGCAACGATACGTTTAACTTTCATTCTATATAAATTAATTCAAATATAATTATTCAATTGGGATAAAGTGATATAAAGAAGCTAGAGAGAGGCGAGGTTGTCGCTATATCAAGTGGCTAAATACAGCGTACCTAAAACGCATCTGAAACGCAGTTTATTCGGGATTTTTCATATCATGCACGGTTTATATGCGGATTTAATTCCATTTGTATATTTTGTTGTTATAGCCCTATGTTAGCTTGCCTACTCGTTCCATGTATATAACCATTATGATTTTTCAAATCAGATAGCGGTATAGATATTTTTTAGTCTATATATCAGGACATTAAAATTTTTCTTGCAGTTAAAGTGAATTAATTCGATATTAAAGTAGGAGAATCAAATATTTTTTTTACTTTTGCACTCCTTCAGAGATGAAGACGATTCCGTAGCTCAGCTGGTAGAGCATTACACTTTTAATGTAGTGGTCCTGGGTTCGAATCCCAGCGGGATCACGAAAAGCCTCAACGAATTTGGGGCTTTTTGCTTTAATAGATTTTTTAGCGTTATTTCATATATCTGGCTTTAGGTTAAATAACCTTCAACCATGCTTATAAATTGCATGATTGACATTTAAGACAGAAAACTTTTAAAACCAGCACCTGTTTTTATTGTTTAGTTGGTATAAACATTTTAATTAAGAGACGATGACTATTCAATTAAACACCGACAAAAATTTAACGATACATCAGGAATACGAAGAAAAAATTAAAAATGAAATCAATGAAGGCCTGGCGATATACGATGATTTAATCACCCGCCTGGAGGTACATTTATCAGACGAAAATGGAAGTAAGGAAGGTTTAGATGATAAACGTTGTTTATTAGAGGCAAGAGTTTCAGGTCGAGAACCTGTTGCTGTTTCCAGCTTAGGAAACAGTTATGATTTGGCCCTTCATGGCGCCATTACCAAGTTGAAAAGCAAGCTGGAAACAATAGTCGGCAAACTTAAAGCCCGATAGCAATAGATTAGGCTCGAATCCCAACGGGATCACTAAAAAAGGCTTTCTAAATAGTTTAGAAAGCCTTTTTTATAGCTATTTTGATACCTTATCCAGAGGTAAATATAGAAATTCGGTGTAAAAGGGAGGACATCTTCATATAAAGCTATCCCCCCAATTACGGGCTCTCGACCCTTTTTGTTGGTTATATGGCAATAGGATAGTGGCAAAATCTATGAGTTTTCAGAGCGAGGCATAATTTATCATTGGAGGTGAGGGTTAATATTCATTATATACGAAACCAGGAGAGAAATGGATCAGAAGTGAAAACAAGTTCAGATGGGCTTAATCTAAGATTTTAATGCTCTCTACTCAAAGATACTAATTTTTCTTTAAAATAAAACAGCTATCTGTCTGTAGGTCAGTGTTTAAGTTGTTTTCTTCTAAATGGCGCCAATACGGTGCTGTTTTAAAGCTTATAATGGCGTCGGCAGGATTATAATTTATCCATGCTTTAAAATTTGGAAAGCTTTCTTGTTCATTTAAATACCTGTTTCTATTGTTTGAAAAATCTGATCTTATAAATTTTTCCTTTGTTGTAATAGGTTCCGTTTATAAATGCCGGAAGGGTATCGTAATACTCTGTGAGGTCAGTTAAGATAAAATAATCTGAAGATAGAAAAGGCGATGGTAAAGATCTATGAAATTTTAGCTTCTTATCCCCACCAACATATCCCAAGTCAGGGGAAAAAATTACTTTTTTGCCATTTTTGCTATTTGTCATTGTAATGGAAGATGCTCCGATATAACCATCGGCGAAACTTAGTTTTACCGGCTTCTTGTTCAACACAGCTTTATAGGGAACGGCTTCATATGCCTTTTGCGCATAGGTAAAAAAGGGGAGAAGAACGATGAATAAGATGATGTTTAACTGTTTATTTTTCATAATACCCTGTAGATCGTAATAAAGACTATAATAACCATGATAATGCAATAGATCAGTTTGTTGTTCTTTGCCAGCCAATTGGGGAGGTAGATATCAAAATTGTCTTTCGTAGAATTTGAATACCTCCTTGCTATAATGGTTAAAGGACAGAAAAAATTAAACCACAGAAGTGTGATACATTCTATACCAACCAGGCCATACCCGATCCATAACCATCGGTCAATTTTGTTTATGATGACTGCATACAACATGTAAAAGATCATCACGCTGTAGAATGCCCATATGACTGTATGCAGAAATTTCAGGAGTACTAATTTGTTTGCATTGGTCATAACTGCTGCTATTAGTATCTGTAACTTTAGCTGGAAATGGACGGTATTTTAAAAACGATTACCTTTATTAGAGTCTCTTAACGGCTCTGTTAAGATCAAGATTCCATGGTCTTTATCATTTACATTAAAATCCTTTTTTAATGCTTTTCTATCCAGAATTTTGATTTCTTGCAGAGTTACATCATTTACCGAGGCCAGATCGAAATCACAACTATTTTTTAATAATTTCTTATTCAGTATATACTGAAATGAACTATCACTCTCTATAGTAGGCATTAACCGGGCATAATCATCAGATTTGCGCTTCAGATAATTCCACATTTTCTTCCTGGCAAAAGTTTTTGTTTCGATATAAATTATACCGTTTTTTCCTTCTTCACCTAATCGCTCTATTGCATTGTTCTCTTTAACAACTTGTATAAAAGCGATATCCTTAGGGTTTATGCTCCTAAAATAGTCGGGGTTAATCCTAACGCTATCTAAGAAGTAAATCGGATTTCTATCCTGGCTCTCTTTAGTTTGAGCAAAAGAAATTATTGTTATAAAATTGAAAAATAAAAGGCCTAATAATTTTTTCATCTTTTAAAGTTTAAGTATGCGGATTAGATTGCTCTTGACCTGTTATTTAAATATAAGAATTTATTCCTGAAAAAATTATGACCTTTGGCAATCTTACACTTGAGAAAATCATATTTAAACCATGATAAGAAATACAAAAACCGGCTTAATAGCCTATTCAGGACTTGCTCTGCTCTTTAGTACTGTCCTTACTTCCTGCAGCCATAAAAAATCGGAGGCGTCTTATGCTGCAAGTGATCCTGTTTTTAAAAATATGGACACAACAGTGCATCCAGGGAACGATTTCTTTAAGTACGCCAATGGAGGCTGGATCAAGAAGAATCCAATTCCCGCTGCGTATTCCAGTTGGGGAATAGGAAACCTTGTGCAGGAAGAAATCCGGGAAAAGCTTAAAAAAATTAATGAAGATGCCCTGAGGGAAAACGCGGCGAAAGGAACCAACAGCCAGAAAATTGCTGATTTTTATTTCTCCGGTATGGATACGGTGGGTATTGAGAAGAGAGGGACCAGTGACTTAAAGGCTGAACTGGACCGTATCGACCAGATCAAAGATATAAATGGTATTTTAGACTTCTCAGCCCATCTTACCACCTATGGGATTGAAAATATGATAGGACTTTACATCGGTCAGGATGAAAAAAATAGTGATAAAATAGCACTCCATATCAGTCAAAGTGGAATTGGCCTGCCCAACAGGGACTATTATTTCAATACCGATACACGCACTAAGAATATCAGGAACGATTACTCCGGAAAGCATTTGCCCGCTGTATTGAAGCTTTCAGGAATGACGGATCAGGATGCTACAGCAGCAGCAAAGAATGTGTTTGCTATTGAAACAGCCCTTGCAGCCAGTTCACGTAAACTGGAAAATCTGCGGGATCCCTATCACAACTATAACAAGATGTCAATTGCTAAGCTGAACCAGTTAACACCTGGAATGAACTGGACAGACATTTTTCAGAAATTAAACATCAATAAAGCCGATACGGTTATCGTAGGCCAGCCCGAATATTACCAGGCCTTGAACAAGGCATTAAAAACTTTCCCAATCAAGGATTGGAAGGCTTATCTACGCTGGCATTTGATTTCTGCCACCTCTCCTTATCTGAACAAAGATCTTGATAAAGAAAAATTTAGATTCTATGGGACAGTTATTGCAGGAAAAAAGGAGCAATTGCCGAGATGGAAACGTGTGCTTGACGCTGAAAACGCTTTAATGGGAGAGGTGCTGGGACAGTTGTTTGTTAAAGCATATTTTCCGGAGGCCGCTAAGAAACGCTATTCAGATATGGTCACTGCTATACGCAGCAGTTACAAAGAGCATATCGAAAAACTAGACTGGATGAGTGCTGAGACCAAGAAAAAGGCGCTTGATAAACTGGAAAAGATAAATCCAAAAGTTGGCTTCCCTGATAAATGGAAAGATTTTTCTACGCTGGAGATCGACCGTAAATCTTATGTGCTGAATGTACTGCGTGCCCAGGCCTGGTGGTATAACAGAGAAGTGAATAAATTAGGTAAACCCGTTGACCGTACCGAATGGGACATGACACCTCAAACCTATAACGCGTATTACAACCCCTCAAATAATGAAATTGTATTGCCTGCGGCGATATTCAGCATAGCTGGTGTAAAAGATGAAGACGTGGATGATGCTGTAGTGTATGGTTATGCAGCGGCATCTACTATTGGCCATGAAATTACACATGGTTTTGATGATGAAGGGCGTCAGTTTGATGCAAAAGGAAATCTAAAAGCCTGGTGGACGCCACAGGATTCTGTGAAGTTCACAGAGAGGGCTCAGGTTCTTGTAAACCAGTTCAATCATTATAAAGTGCTGGACAGTATGCACGTGAACGGAAAAGCGACTCTTGGGGAGAACATTGCCGATTTAGGTGGGATTGTGCTTGGACTGGACGCATTTAAGAAAACTGAACAATACAAAGAGAACAAAAAGATCAACGGATTGACACCACTGCAGCGTTACTTTTTAGGCTATGCTTTGGGCTGGCTGGGGCATCAAAGAGATGAACAATTGGCAAGTCAGATCCTGACAGATGTTCATTCG
Organism: Pedobacter sp.; assembly: GCF_035566355.1. GTDB lineage: Bacteria > Bacteroidota > Bacteroidia > Sphingobacteriales > Sphingobacteriaceae > Pedobacter. Next base: position 11,161 of record NZ_DATMRL010000408.1, on the reverse strand, counting down.
CCTGCATTTTTAAGGGTAAATGGTCCATTTGCTGATGTGCCTGAATTCTATGAAGCATTCAAAGTAAAGAAAGGTGATGCGATGTGGATTGACCCTGATAAACGAGTTAAAATCTGGTAAATATATTTAACGATCGGACCATAAAAAAGGCTATTCTCCTAACGGGGAATAGCCTTTTTTATATTTAGCTGAGCTATTATTCTCTTACAAAGATGGTAGTCCTTCCACTTTGTTTAAGGATCATTTCTTTTTTGTCCGTATTAAACTCAACCAAAATATCATCAGCATTAAATTTGAATTTATCTTTTGATACTGTTTCCAGCGCGAATTTAGACTGTCCTGTAGCCTGTGCCATAAGTACTGTGCCTTGTTTGGTAAATGTTATCTTTAGAGGGATCTGTTTAGAGGCATAAACACCAAGGTGAGCATCAAGATCTTCACTTTTAATCTCGACCTGTTTTAAGTCAGGAATGTTAAAGGGCCGATGATAAAAAATACTTAAAATAGCGATACTAATATCATTAACAGGATAATTTGCACCGTTTACGCAGGATGAAAAGGAAAGATCATCATCAAATCTGGAGGTCACACTATGACTTCCATAGGTGTCCCCACCATGTCCAACACCAATTTTTCCATAAAAAGGTACTCTTGTCAGTCCCATTCCAAATGTATACTGATCTTCAAATGCTCTCATTTGATTGTAGCTTTCTGGCTTAACAAGTTTTCCCGTTGCCAGGGCATTGATAAAAGCAAGCATGTCTGTCGGCGTTGATAGCATATCACCCACACCAATTATATTCGGAAAATAAATATCCCTGATCTTAACCCACGAAGTTATACGTTGATAAGGCCGGGCCTCCGCGTTTTCTGATTCGTTGGCTTTAGAAGAAAATGTATGTTGTAATCCTATTTTACCTGAAATGCGATTTTTAATCAGCTTGTTGTAAGGCTTACCCGTTATATCTTCCAAAATATAACCCAATAATAAATATCCTGAATTGCAATACAATTGCTCGGCACCAGGTTCAAAATGTACTTTCTTTCCTGCAATACTCTGTAATAATTCTGCTTTAGTATGCGGGGTGGTGATCCAGACTTTATTATCTGTATCATTCACGTAATCCGCCAACCCACTGGTGTGGTTGAGCAGGTTTTCAATAGTTATCTTTTCCGCATTTGGCATTTGTGGGAAATACTTATACAGCTTAGTATCCAGAGACAATTTGCCTTCATCAATAAGCTGAAAGATCAGCGTTGCAGTAAACATTTTGGTCATCGAGCCAATCCTGTAAAGTGTAACAGATGTGGCCGGTATCTTATTGTTGCCTTCTAATGAGCTGTAACCTATTGATTTCTGATATATAATTTTACCCTTTTGGGATATGGCAAAACTTCCCATACAACGATTATTCGCAGAGAGTGCATTAAAAAAACTGTCTAGTTTTGCTGTATCGATTTCCTGGGCCTGAGCGCTAACCAAAAGAATAAAAACTGCAACCAGAGAAGCGGTAATTTTTTTCATAATTGAGTATAATGATATTCAAGATCGTCCAAATCTAACAATAGCTTTTGCAATTAAATAGATAATATAGAATTTTATTTTCGGTTTTTTTCAGTGCTAAATGGACCTGTTCTTGGTTTATTATAAACAATATATTTTCTTATAATTGGAAGTAGCAAATGAGGATAAAATGAATTATTTGAATAAGATATCAGAGAAAAAATGTATTATTAAGGAAATGAAGATATCTATGAGTACTAATATTCTAAACAATCGACATTAATGATTACATCTAGATTTCGTTTATGGAGTTTATTTCCAATCTTGCTGCTATGTGTAACAATCTTAATTACAGTGTTTTTCTTACTGAATAATGATGTTGTAGAGTTAATTGATAATAAACCAATGTTTTTTGTTGTCTTTTTTGGGGTATTTTTTTTCTATTCCATTTTTCTTTTATTTTGGGGCGAGCTCAGAACAAAATGTATTAAAATAGAGGTTAACGAGGCTTCTGTAACAAAAAGGGGCTTCCTTGGTTTTGGAACTACGTCTACTTATAAAATCAATGAAGTTGAAGGCTATAGAATAAGTTCTTTGTCTTCTAGGTCAGGAACTTATGAATATCTCTATTTGCTAGTAAATGAAAAAAAAGTAATTAAAATATCTGAGTTCTATCATTCAAATTATCTGGAAATGAAGACTGTGATAATCCGAAAGAATTTCAAAAATTTAGGAGTCGAACAATGGAGTTTTTTAACTGAAACAAAGGAGATTTTTCAGTAAAAATGAGGCTGGAGTATATATTGCCTTGCTTTAGAATTAATTTATCCATGTTTATGAAGATTCAGGATTTTAATGGTAATATGATCTTTTAATCCACCAAAAAACTTCTTCAGTACCTTTTCAAATACAGGGTCTGCACCAGGTACAGCTGCAAATAAAGTCATACAGGATTTTAGTTTTAGATCATCCGGACTGCCAAATATCTCATGAGCATTATCATTTTTAAGATCCAGAAGGGTATTGCACACCAAAATCAACCTCGCGCCCAAAACGCGATGTGCAAGATATTCCTGAGCCTCTGCTAAATCCTCTATCGCATATAGCTTTGAAGTTTCAGTAAAGCCCAATCCCTGAATTTGTGGTAAGATAAACCACATCCAGTGACTTTGTTTTTGGCCATTTTGAATCTCTGTTAGCGCTGTTTGGAAAACCGGCTTTTGCGCATTAATAAATCTCTCCAGGTTGTGCTGCTTCATCTCATTATCTTCAGGGAGCGTGAATATATTGAATTAAATATTAAAGAAGCATTAGTTGAGCAGTTTAATTTTTAAAGGGGGACCTATGGCAGAAATTATTAGCTTTAAATATGGAAAATAAGAAGAATAAGGTTTTCGAAAGCTACAATATCATTGCCGACTGGTTTGCCGAAAACCGTTACCAGGGATTGATGGAAAAAGCCTATCTCGATAAAATCATGGAGATTTTAGGCAAAGGTTCCAGCATACTGGATCTGGGCTGCGGAACCGGAATGCCCATGATGGGTTATCTTTTAAGTCAGGGAATGCAAGTTACCGGCGTTGATGCCAGCCATCGTATGTTGGAGATTGCAAAAAACAATCTTCCCTTTGCCGATTTCCGGCAGGCCGATATGCGGGAGCTTTCACTTGGTGAAAAATATGATGCCATTATAGCCTGGGATAGCTTTTTCCATCTTCCTTCAGATGACCAGCCTGCCATGTTTCATGTTTTTAAAAAGCATCTTAATCCTGGAGGTATCTTAATGTTCACCTCAGGTAAAGAACTTGGAGAAGTCTGGGGAATGAATGGTGGAGAAAACCTCTTTCATGCCTCATTAAATAAAACCCAGTATCAATCACTACTAGAAACGCATGGCTTCCATGTTTTGGAATATAAAGAAGATGATCCGGATTGTGGTAACGCTACCGTATGGATGGCACAATTGCATTAGAAATTAGATCCAGGTGAGAGACCGTTCACAAAATTCTGTAAAAATTGATTCCTCCGCAACAACTCCAGGTTGTAAATTCAACCCTGTTCACGACAGTAAATTTAATTAAATGATTGTCTGAATTCGAGTGGAGAAAGACTGGTTTTGCTTTTAAACAATTTATTAAAAGACTGAGGATGTTCAAAACCTAGCTGGTAGGCTACCTCCGCAACAGATACCTTACTGGTCGAAAGAATTTCTTTGGCTTTCTCGATGAGTTTTTGGTGGATATATTGTTGGGCATTCTGGCCCATCAATGACCGTAGCATATCGCTTAAATAACGAGGAGAAACCAGCAATTGCTCTGCGAGAAACTGAACTGTCGGCAAGCCTTTATGTAAAGCAGTTTCGTTATTGAAATAATCATTCAGCAGGTTTTCCGCTTTGGAGAGTAAGTCATTGTTCACTGCTTTTCTGGTGATAAATTGCCGTTTATAAAAACGGTTGCTATAATTCAGCAATAACTCAATTTGGGTTACAATAACATCCTGGCTGTAATCATCTATCGGCAACTGCAATTCCTCTTCAATATGATGGAAAATGTTTAATATCGTTGATCTTTCTTTATCAGAGAGGTGCAAGGCCTCATGGATATCATAAGAAAAGAAGCCGTAGTTTTTAATGTTCCTTCCCAAGGGGTAATTCCTGATGAAATCAGGATGAATGAGTAAAGTGTAGCCTAAATATTCTGTATCATCTGTAGTAGCCAATAGCTGATTGGGGGAAGTAAAAACCAGGCCACCTTCATCAAAATCATAATAATTTTGTCCATACTTTATCTTTCCGTTAAGGCCCTTTTTATAAGAGATCTTATAAAAATTAAGAAGGAAAGAAGCCGGCAACTGATCTTTATCAACAGAGATCAGCGTATTGTCAACCAGGCATACCAGTGGGTGCAAAGGCTTTGGCAAGCCCAGCACCCGGTGTAAGTCGGATATCGAATTAAACTGATAGGGAATATGTTCTTCCTTTTTCATCGTTACAAATATAAGCGGTTTATGCTTCTAAAAATGTTTGTGCCATCTGTTTTCTAAAAGCTTCATCGCCAAGTTGTAAACGCTGCGCATAGAGCGCTTTTGCATCTTCACCAGCAACATATCTTAATTTGTCTTTTCCATCTGTGGCCGCCTCGTAAACTATAGCAGCTATGTCTTCTGCAGATGTAAAATGATCCTCGTTAAAACCGGAGAATAACTTATCTACCCATTTTTGATAAACAGGGTGGCTAGACATATCTGCTGAACGACTCAGGAAATCTGTTTTAATTCCACCCGGAGAAACTGTTTTAATGCCCACGCCAATTTTTCCTAGCTCAAAAGCCATACTCTCACTCCAACCTTCCAGGGCCCATTTAGTGGCGTGATAGACAGAACTGAAAGGGAAGGTAATTAATCCGCCTATAGAGGTCGTGGATATAAACAGACCTGATTTCTTTTCCCTGAAATAAGGGATAAATGCCTGGGTAACGCGAATCACCCCCAAAATATTGGTATCTAACTGACGAACCAGCTGCTCATCTGTAGTGGATTCCAGAGGTCCCATTAATCCGTAACCAGCATTGTTAAATACCACATCAACCGGACCTAAAGCAATTGCCTTTTTAACGGTATCATTAATCTGATCCAAACTGGTTACATCTAAAGGCAATAAACTGACATTGTCTATCAGGCTCAGCTCTTTTTCGTTTTCAGGTTTGCGCATCGTTGCGATAACTTTCCAGCCTTTGGCTGCAAATAATTTAGCTGTTGCTTTTCCCAGGCCTGTTGAGGCACCTGTAATGAATATTGTTTTCATGTTCTTTATCTAATTATGTACCACAAAGTTCCACGAACAGTTAATCATCCAGGTATCCAAATTGGAATTTATTGTAGCCAAAATGGCACTCGGAAAAACGGATACCATGGCTGTCTTTGCTTTATTTATTTAATAATTTCTTTTTAATTTTTTAAACATTAGTTTTGCTATGGCCACCTGGCTATTGATTTCATGCGTCCGTACAAAGCCTCCAAATATTCCGATGAAATCCTGTTGGATCTGGTTAACTCCTGTGATGACCGTGCTGCGTTTACTGAAATTTACCATCGTTATTGGCAAGTTCTGCTGGATGCAGCTTACCAGAGGCTGAAATCCCGGGAAGCTTCAGAAGAAATTGTACAGGAGATTTTTGTGAACTTTTTTCTCAGGCGCCATGAAGTTGAAGTTAAAAGTAATCTGGAGGCTTGGTTGAAGACAGCCCTTAAGTATAAAGTGTACAATGTTTATCGTTCTCAGCTGCTGCATCAAAAACATCTTGAAGGAATTATAAGGGAAACTCATTCTTCACCTTTGCCACCAGATGAGGCTATGTCTGTTAAGGAGTTAAGAGCGCGTATCCTGTCCGTTACTGATAGCCTGCCTGATAAATGCAGAGAAGTATTTATACTCAGCAGGATAGAGCACCTTTCTCAGCAGGAAATAGCAATTCGTTTAGATATTTCAGTAAATACGGTTAAAAAGCATATTACCAAAGCACTACGTATACTGAAAGCTGAATTTAAAGAAAATCATTTTGACGTGCTGTTGCTGATTCTTTTTTTTAATGTTTTTAAATAAAACGTTTTATCAAATTAAATAGCTAGTTGTCTGTGTGTTATCTTTTTGTTGAAAGAAAATGTACATAGGGAGTAGCACCTTTTACCATTTTAGGGTATTACCATTTAAAGAGCCCTTGATGGATAACGAAAAGATACTTTACCTGCTTGATCAATACACTAACGGAACGGCTTCTGCTGATGATTTGAAAGCGCTTGATCGCTGGTACAATAATTTTGAACAAGATGAAAAGCTAATCGGCAGTTTATCAGCTAATGAAGTAAAAGATATAGAAAAGAAGATGCTGTTAGATATTGACCAGAGAATCGAAGCCGCAACTGGCCGGTCAAAGGCAATTTCAAGAAGATTATCGATTCAACAATGGTTTACCATAGCAGCAACGTTATTCCTGATCCTCTCTCTGGCCGTTTTTTTTACTGTCAAGAAACTGCCTCTTTTCCATACAGAAGATACAGTTGGCATAGACGTATTGCCAGGAGGGAATAAAGCGATACTCATTTTAGGCAATGGTGAAAAGATCAATTTAAATGAAAGAGCATCCGGCATCATTTCCCAGGAGTCGGGCACAAAGATCAGCAAATCAGCGAATGCAAGTTTAATTTATATCCCCGGCAATGCCAATACCCGGTCCAGTTCAGATGTGGTAAGTACAAATACCATCATCATTCCAAATGGAGGGCTATATGAAGTTCAGCTTCCAGATGGAACATATGTTTGGTTAAATGCAGCTTCTTCGTTAACCTATCCCACGCGATTCGCCGGACATATCCGAAAGGTTAAATTAACTGGAGAAGGATATTTTGAGGTAGCGAAAGATAGGCTTAAACCTTTTGTAGTAGAAACAGAAGACCAGGAGGTTCAAGTTTTGGGTACCCATTTCAATATTAATGCCTATGCCGAAGAAAAAGTGCAAAAAACTACCCTTTTGGAAGGATCAGTTAAAGTCATCTCGAAAATCGCTTCGGTTTTAATTAAACCAGGAGAGCAGGTCACCAACCAGAATAGCAATTTGAGTGTAGGTCAGTTCAATTCAGCAGAGGCTATAGCCTGGAAAAATGGAATTTTTCAATTTAACCATACCGAACTACACAATTTAATGCTGGATCTTTCCAGGTGGTATAATGTCAAGGTAGTCTATGAAGGCCATATAAAGAAACGTTTTTTTTCGGGTACAATCGACAAATCCTATACGCTGGTAGAGGTTTTAAAGGTATTGGAATTAGGACGTGTTCACTACCGGATAGAACAGGCCAAAACAACGAATACGCAAACCAAACTGGTGATCATTCCTTAAAAAAAGCAAATCAACAACCAATTATAAACTGAAGGTCTAATCTAAACTAAACAATATGACGAAATAATTTACAAACTCAACGAAGACAGGTTGATAAAAAAGAAACCGGGGAGCGCTTGGAACCCTTCCCCGGATTGTGTCTGGGTCAATCCTGAACCACCTGGTTAGAAACCAGCAGGGTTAAAAGATTAATGAACTGTTTTATCTATCACATTTACCCAAACGTACAAAAGTATGAATTTAAACTTATGTACAGGGCCAGTCTGGAAAAGACCTGGGTCTGTATTGAAATTTTTGATGGTAATGAAAATGATTGTCCTGATAATCACCATCGGATGTTTACAGGTTTCTGCTAAAAGTTATGCACAACTTGTATCTATCAATGAAAAAAATATAACGTTAACTGAAATTTTTGGTAAAATCCAAACGAAAACCGGTTATCGGTTTTTTTGGGAACAGAACGATATTTCACAGGTTAAACTATCTGTAAATATCAAAAATGCCACTTTGGAGAATGCCTTGGAGCAGGTTTTCAAAGACCTGCCTTTTACCTATTCCATTACCAAAAAATCGATAGTGATTCAAAAGAAAGAAAAGACCTTGTTTGAACGGGTATTCTCTGTATTTGCAACTGTAGATGTCAAAGGAAGGGTTGTGGATGATAAAGGACTTCCTTTACCGGGCGCAACGATCAGTATTAAGAGCGGAAGTTACAGCAAAGGACTAGTAAGTGATGCCAATGGAGAATTCACATTGAGCCGGGTACCGGATGGTCTCTATTCAGTAGAAGTCTCTATGGTTGGTTTTGTAAAATATAGCAATTCCATCACCATAAATGCAGATAACAAACGTATAGATGTCACATTGGTACCCTCTGCAGATAATTTGAGCGAAGTCGTGGTGGTTGGTTATGGCACACAACAGAAAGTAAATGTAACCAGTTCCGTTGTTACGGTGTCCAGTAAAGAGATCGAAAACCGGGCAGTTCCTTCTGTATTGAATATTTTGCAGGGAGAAGCAGGCGGATTGAACATCCAGCAAACCGACGGTAATCCGGGTTATGGATCAACATCGGTAGATATCCGCGGCAACAGTACATTATCCAGTAACCCGGTTTTGTACATTGTTGATGGTATGGCGGTTAATAGCATTAACTATTTGAACCCAAGTGATATTTCTTCTGTGAGTGTGCTTAAAGATGCTTCTGCAACAGCTATATACGGTGCCAGGGCATCAGGAGGCGTATTGTTGATTACCACTAAAAAAGGAAAGCAGAACAGCAAGCCGGAACTGCAATATAGTACTATGGTTGGTTTCCAGCGGCCGGCCAGGCTACCTAAATTTGTAGATGCACCCCAGTTTGTGGACTTGTACAACCAGGCCCAGCTAAATGACAATCCAGGTGCACAAGTAAAATATACCCCAGAGCTGGTCCGGAAATACAAATCTGGCGAATTACCAAGCACCAACTGGCTCCCATATATCCTGGACAATCAAGCCATGCAAAATCAGCAAAACCTCAGTATTTCCGGAGGAGGAAATAATATAGATTATTTTATCTCAGGCGGTTATATGAACCAGGGAGGACTGATTAAAAACGTAGATTACAAACGTTATAGCTTACGTGCAAATGTAAATATGCAAGTGTCTAAGAGGTTAAAGCTGGGCATCAATTCGGTATTGACCAAAGAAGACAAACAACAGCCTGCATATGGTACCGGAAGTGCGCTGCAATGGTCTTATATCGTTCCTGTAACCGAATACCCTTATACCAAGGCAGGAAATGACCGGAGCTATCGTGGCGGGGCCCAACCCAATGACATTATGACAAAAGCAGGTGTTCAGAACGAAAACCTGAATACCATTAATACCAACTTTCTGGCGGAGTTTAAGATCCTGGATAACCTGATCCTGAACGGTACCTACGGTTACAATTACACCAATAGCTTTACTTCTGCCTTTAACAATAAATATCCCTTGTACAATGATGATGAACAAATTGTAGTGTACAACAACAATCCCAACAGCGCTTACAAAGCAAACTATTCCCAAACACATCCAACCGCACTGCTCACTTTAAATTATACCAAAGATTTTGACAAGCACCACTTTAAAGGATTATTTGGTTATTCACAAGAGCAGGACCGCTACGATTTCAATAGTATAACCCGCTGGGGTTTCCTGAACAATTCATTGGATCAGATTGACGCAGGTTCATCGGATCCGACCTTGACCAATGTTTCAGGAAATGCAACATCATACGCTATCCAATCCTGGTTTGGTCGTCTCAATTATGACTTTGATGGCAAATATCTGCTTGAAGCCAATGCGCGCTATGACGGTACATCGGTCTTTCAGAATAAAAAATATGGATTTTTTCCATCTGTGTCTGCCGGATGGGTAGCCTCGAAAGAGAACTTTTTTAAATCCCTAAACAATGTCGTTAACTTTTTAAAGGTCAGAGGCTCTTATGGGCAAGTTGGAAACCAGAATGCTAGTGGTCTGTACCCATGGGCCAATACCATTGCGCAAGACAAATATGTCCTGAACAAAGCAAGCGTAACCACCACTTATTACAATAATTCCCCTAATCCGGATTTAACCTGGGAGGTGAAAACCACAGCAAATCTCGGTCTTGATTTCACCCTCCTGCAACACCTGGACATCAGTGTAGATGTTTTCAGAGACCGTACTACAGGCATATTGCGTTCACCAAATGTTCCTTCTACCTATGGCATTGGTGCACCTCAGCAAAATGTAGGTAAAATGCAGAATCAGGGTTTTGAACTTAATATTGCTTACCGAAATCATATCGGCGATTTTAACTATCGTGCTTCACTTAACCTCTCCGACAGCAGAAACAAGATTCTTGATTTGGGTGGAACAGGACCAAGTTATGGAGACAATCCCCTTGTTGTAGGTCAGTCCCGCTGGATATGGTATGGTCTGCAGGCAGAGGGACTCTTCCAGTCAAAAGAAGATATTGCCAATCATGCCGCACAAGATCCAAGGGTGCAACCAGGAGATATTAAATTTAAAGATGTGAATGGCGATGGAAAGATCACACCAGATGACCGTGTCATTTTAGGTCAGGCTACGCCACATTACCGCTATGGAATTACCTTAGCCGGTTCGTACAAAGGCTTTGACTTTTCGTTATTACTGCAAGGTGTGATGAGTAATCTAACCCGTGTAACCGGCGGAGCACAGGTTCCATTCTTTTTTAATGGTGATGGAAACATTCTTCAGTCACAGCTGGATTACTGGTCTCCCTCAAATCCGGATGCGCGTTACCCCATCCTCAGAACCGACCAATCCATTAACAATGGACAGTTTTCAAGTTGGTGGTTGTTTAAAGCCTCTTACATGAGATTTAAAAACGCACAGCTGGGCTATACTTTTTCTAATACGCTGACAAAGAAAATAGGAGTTGCTTCTATAAGGATTTTTGCAGCAGGAGATAATCTGTTCCTGATCACCAGCAAAAACTTCCCTAAAAGTCTGGATCCGGAGATCCCGAATTACGGTGATGGTTCTAATTATCCTCAGGTACGTAACCTGAGTCTGGGTTTAAACGTAAACTTTTGATACCGGTATACACCATGGTCTATCTTAATCCTACAACGATGAACAATAACATGAAAAAAATAATTGTAGTCTGTGCCGCATTGATCACCTGTTTATTTGCAGAGAGCTGCAAAAAGGGATTGCTTGATCAAAGCCCGCTCAACCAAATCACAGACGGTACATACTGGCAGTC
>NZ_DATMRL010000407.1:0-12264 GCF_035566355.1 Pedobacter sp. | reverse complement strand
CAACAGAGACTTGCGTTTCCAGAAAGACATGAACCGCCCTGTTGCGGAAGTAATGACCCGCGAAAATCTGATCACTGCAGCAGAAGGAACAACCTTGTTGCAGGCAGAAGAGATTTTGCAGGACTATAAAATCGAAAAACTTCCCGTAATCAGTAAAGATGGACATCTGGCAGGTTTAATTACTTTTAAAGATATCCAGAAATATAAAAATTACCCTAAAGCCTGTAAAGACGAAAAAGGCCGTTTACGTGTAGGTGCTGCGGTGGGTGTTGCAGCAGATAACATTGATCGTGTAGCTGCATTGGTGCAGGCTGGCGTAGATGTTGTTACTGTTGATACAGCTCATGGACATTCCAAAGGGGTAATTGATATGGTTATTGCCATCAAACAAAGATTCCCTGATTTGCAGGTCATTGCAGGAAATATTGCAACTGCTGATGCAGCAAGAGCTTTAGCTGCTGCGGGTGCAGACGCTGTAAAAGTGGGTATTGGACCTGGCTCTATCTGTACCACAAGAATTATTGCCGGTGTAGGTGTTCCTCAACTTTATGCCGTTTTCGAATGTGCACAAGCCCTGATTGGTACAGGAATTCCGGTGATTGCTGATGGTGGGATTAAGCAAACCGGCGACATTGTTAAAGCCATTGCAGCAGGTGCGAGCTCTATTATGGCCGGTTCTTTATTTGCAGGTGTAGAGGAATCTCCAGGCGAAACTATTATCTATGAAGGACGTAAATTCAAATCTTACCGCGGAATGGGTTCTGTAGAGGCCATGCAACAAGGATCCAAAGACCGTTACTTCCAGGATGAAGAAGATGTTGTGACCAAACTGGTACCTGAAGGTATTGTTGGCCGCGTTCCATATAAAGGAACCTTAGCAGAAGTTATTTACCAGTATGTAGGCGGACTAAGGGCTGGGATGCATTATTGCGGGGCAGCAACTATTGAAGATCTGCAGAAAGCTAAATTTGTAAGAATTACAGCAGCAGGAATGAGAGAAAGCCATCCTCATGATATTTCCATCACTAAAGAAGCTCCAAATTATTCGAGATAATTTAAAAATAAATAAGAAAACCCCTTATTGGCTATAGCCGATAAGGGGTTTTTACATGCCCATAGTTTTTAAGAGCGCCGTTCTGTAGATCGATCCAATTGGAATGTCTTCTTTATTGATCTCCACCATATTTCCCTTAACGGCATCAATTCTGGCCAGGTTAACCATAAAGGATCGATGGATCCGGACCAGCGAAGGATAAGTATTGTTCTCTTCAAAATCTTTTAAAGAAACACTGGCGAAGATCTCTTTTTGCTGTACCTTAAACCAGGTAAAGTCCCCGTCAGCCCTAAGATATAATATGTCCCGATAATCTACTTTGATCAGTTTGCCGTTTGATTTGATAAATATATAGTGTGGTTTTTGAATCACCTCTTCCTTTGTTTTCAACCCAGCCATTCTGGATTTTACTTTTTGAACAGCCTGTAAAAATCTTTCATAGGTAATCGGTTTCAGCAAATAATCTGCTACATTAAACTCGTATCCTTCCAGCGCATAATTTGTATAGGCGGTTGTAAATACCACCAATGGCGGATGTGCAAGAGATTTCAAAAAATCGATTCCCGTCAGTAAAGGCATCTGGATATCCAGGAACACCAGGTCTATCTGGAATTCATGTAAGCCCTCATAAGCTTCTACAGCATGCATGCAAGTCTTTACAAGCTGAAGCCCTTCTGTAGTCTGGATATGCTGACTTAGAATATCCCTTGCAATGGGTTCATCATCAACAATCATACATTTGATTAAGCTCATAGTTCAAGGATTAAAGTTGTAATATATTCAGTTGCAGTGACCACAACTTTATATTGATGTTTGTCTGCGAAGTAAAGTTCCAGTCTTTTTTTTAGATTTTGTAATCCGATCCCGCCATCCTCCTGAGCTGTTACACTAATTTTTGCAATGCTGTTGGTACAATTGAAGACCAGTTGCTTGCTGTCTATTTGGAAATTTATTTCAATAACCGATCCGGCCTGATCCGGGCAAAACTTAAAAGCATTTTCCACCAGGGGAATGAACAAAAGAGGAGGAATCAAAAGAATCATCTTATCCATATGAACCTTTAGTTCAGTTTTGGTAAAATTTAACCGCACTTTTTCCAGCTCAATATAATCCTCTATAAGTTCAATCTCCCTTTGAACAGGCATTTTCTCCTGGTCCGCTTCATACAAGGTATACCGCATAAATTCAGAAAGTTTTGCAATTAAAGCTGCTGATTTTTCCTTGTTGTCCTGTAGCACCAGGCCATATATATTATTCAGTGTGTTGAATAAAAAATGAGGGTTAATCTGTGCCTTTAAAAAGTTGTATTCCAGTTGAATGTTGTCCCGGGACATTTTTAAAGCCATGATGTTTTGCTTAAAGGTCTTTATTGCATACCGAAGACCAAGAGGAACACTAATGTTAAACAACAGTCCGATAAGTACACCAAAACTCAATACCTTTTTGAAAATTATATTAGAGAAATCCATATGCAGGAATTGATAATAATCTGCATTGTGTGTTTGCATGATCTGTTTGCAGGTACTGCATGCAGAGATTATATACGTTTCCAGATAAGTATCCAGTATCGTATAAGCGATAAAGAGGAACAAAACAGCAAATAGTGCAGGTATGGATTTTTTCTTTTTTAAGTAAAAAGGCACAAGGAAATAAATCAAGGCATAATAGAAAATAACTAAACAACCAACTGAAGAAAGGTTAAGCCATAAAATGTGCTCTCCGGGCAAAACCCTGTACACATTAAAGGATATGGTTGTTAAATACCAGCGAAGGAGCAGGAAGCACAACCAAAATACCACATGAGCCAGTATATGGAGTTTCCTGTTTTTGTATATCTGGTCCAGAATTACAGATGCGTTCATGGTTGCTAAATTCCCTAATTCTATTCAACAATGCTAAAATATACGACAAACTCAGAAAAAAAACCTTTAAAAGCACATATTTCGTCGTTGTTCTGAAAGTATTCACCGGGAAAACAGGGACTCTTGTCGGATTTATTTTTTCGTCTATTTCCGGGCCGCTTTATTTGCTCAAAAAAAAGAAAATGAAACATCCATTTTTAAAAGTAGCCAGCTTCTTTATTGTTTTATGGGCCGCTACATTTGTCTCCACAACTTTTTATCCTGTCCTGAATAATTTGTTTTTTTATCTTTTAATTTCTCTCGTCACTTCCTGGTTACTGCTTCGTACCGAAGGTAAAACCTTATCCTCTCTGAACTTCTATCCGCAAAAGAGAGAACATTATTTGCAGTTGTTATTTGGTTTTTTAGCGGGCGCAATCCTGTTGCTGGGTACTGCGGTGGTCACGAACAGACTAACCGGGCAACACTGGATACTGACCAAAAACATTGATCCTATTCAGATTTTAATGGCATTTGTTTCCTGTGCGCTTTCTGTATTTGTACAGGAATTTACTTACAGAGGTTATCCATTCCAAACCTTGCTCAACAATTACGGAAAATGGGTGGCACAGGTTGTCGTTATTATTCCATTTGGTGTCATGCATCTGCACTGGAATATGAGCATTGGAATGATGATACTTACGGTGCTTTCCACCGGTCTGGGATCCCTTTTGTTTGGCGAGGCTTATATCAGAACCAAATCATTGTGTTTGCCGATTGCACTTCATTTAGGCTGGAACTTTGCCCAGACCTATATTCCCAGACACATCAGTCAGAATGGTTCCGGCTTTATAGAAGTTAGGGGCAGTTCTTTACAACCTGATGATAGCTTGTTCTTGCTTCCCTACTTTCCAGTTGTAATATTAGCCTATATCCTTCTACATTTTATGAAGGAAAGCTGGTTAAGCAACTCCGTTGAAAATAAAGTCAGCTAAGTTTAATAAACAAAGTATTTACTTGTTTTATTATAGCGAAGTGTTAGCTTTGCAGGCATGAAACCTGAGCAACAAGAAAAAGAAGGCTGGGCAGCTTTATTGTCTGGAAAAAATGGGCTAAAATCTATTGCTTTGGCTGGAGGCGTGATGTTACATGCGACAGATGTGTATCTGGCAACAACTATTATGCCTTCTGTGACTAAGGATATCGGCGGACTGTCCTTCTATTCCTGGGCGACCACCATGTATGTCGTGGCGGCCATCATTGGATCTGTTGTTTCTTCAGTAACACTCGCTAAGATGGGCCCGAGAAAGGCATACCGATTGGCGATTGTTCTTTTTGCTATAGGTGCCCTGATTTGTGCAATTGCACCAGTGATGTATGTACTCCTGGCCGGCCGCTTTATTCAGGGGATAGGAGGTGGTCTGCTGGTGGCTTTATCTTATGCTATGATCAGTATTGTGTATGAAGAACGCTTTTGGTCAAGGGCTATGGCCCTGGTGTCTGCAATGTGGGGTGTTTCCGCTTTCCTGGGGCCGTTCTTTGGAGGCATTTTTGCAGAATACAGCCATTGGCGGTATGCTTTTGTAACGCTGTTGGTCATCGCATTATCATTGATTGTGCTGACAGAGAATGTACTGCCTAAGAAGCAAAAATCCTTAAGTACCGCAACTATTCCTTTTTATAAATTATTTCTTATTCTGCTTGCAGCCCTGGCCATTTCTGCCGGGAGTGTTTCTGAGCATCTCAGCCTAAATGCGGCTGGGGTAATTGTTGCCATGATTTTATTGGGCATGGTGATCAGAGGGGAAAAAAGTTCTTCCGAACGATTGCTTCCCACTGGTGCCTATAAAATTTCGACTTTACTTGGTGCAACATATGCTGTGGTGGTTTTATTAACACTGTCTGGAACTGTGGAGATTTAGATTCCTTATTTTCTGCAGCTGATTCACAATTTTTCTCCGCTAAAAGCAGGTTACCTTACCGTATTGATCGCCCTGGGCTGGTCACTTTGTTCTATTGCCTTTTCTGGTTTGAATGTCCGCTATGTCAAAATGGTCATCCTTACCGGGCCAGTTCTGGTATTTGCAGGTTTGGCAGGACTCTCCTGGATGGTGCCGGATGTAGCGAATGCAAGTGGTGCAGGTTTTGTACTGATGTGCCTGTTGCTGGTATTTATTGGCGCAGGAATTGGCATGGGCTGGTCACATATTCTTACCCAGGTGTTGTCCTCAGCGCCAAAAGGTGAAGAGGAAAAAGCCTCGGCTTCGATATCTACCGTACAATTACTGGGTACAACTTTTGGATCTGCTATTGCAGGTCTGATTGCAAATTTTTCAGGCATCACCAATCCAGGAGGTATAGCAGGCGCAGAACACGCGGCCGGATGGCTCTTTGGAGCTTTTGCTTCAACCCCTGTACTGGCCTTGATCATTATACTCTGGAAATTTAAAAAATAGTATTTTCATGACATGTGGTTTAATATGTTAAATTTGAATAGAAAGCCCGTTCAATACTGAAAATATTCATCTATGTTTAACCGCAATCTCAATTTTGCCCTGTTATGTGTTATGATCTCCTTTCTAAACATAGTAACAGTCCATGCTCAAAGCCCAACAGAATCCACTAAAACAGATTCTTTAGTCGTTACAGAGGCGCTAATCGTCAAAGATCATCAGCAGCAGCAAATTGATTCACTGGTTAAAATCCAGCTGGAAAAAGAATTGAAAACCGTAGTTGGCGATAAAAAGAAAACTTTAGAGTTGGAGAAGCAGCTGCGTGAGATTGCAAGTAAAGATTCCATACGGAAAATAGAACAGGTCAAAAAAATACAGGCCCTGAAGAAAGTAACCAAAGGTTTTCCGGTCATATTGAAACTGGATACCCTGTTCTATATCTATACTGGGATAGGGTCTTTTAATGCCCAGGAACGTGCAGAATCTATCACCAAAAGGATTGAGAATCTTTATGAAGATCCTTTCTATCATGCAGATTCTTTGGCAATCAATCAAAATGAAGAAACCTACGAACTGACCTATAAAAAAACGAATATTATTCTGTCCGTAGCCAATACGGATGGGCTGTGGCTCAATAAAACTAATGAAGTACTTGCTAAAGAATACCTTGGGAGAATAAAAGAGATCATCGCAAAAGAAAGAAAAGAATACAGCCTGGTCAACTGGCTCAAAAGGATTGGTCTGGTACTAGTGATCATTATATTCTTGTGGTTTGTTATATATGGGATAAACCGGTTGTTCAGAAGATCTGCAGGATTGATTTCCAAATATCGGTCTAAATATGTTAATGGGTTAAAACTAGGCACCATTAAGCTTTTCACGCCACAACATCTGGAAAAAGTATTGCTCCAGTTAAATAACGTTGTACGCATTATAGTGATCATTCTGCTGGTCTATTTATCCTTACCCTTGTTGTTTAGTATTTTTCCTGAAACCGAACAATGGACAGGTACATTGCTGCAATGGATACTGAGCCCGCTTTCCAAAGCTTTTAATGCGGTGTTCAGTTATTTGCCAGATTTGGTTACTGTAATTGTGATCTATTATATTTTTAAATATGTCATCAGGGCCGTGAAATATTATTTCAATGAGATCAGGCGTGGTCATATCCTAATTAATGGTTTTCATAAGGATTGGGCAATTCCAACCTTCAATATTCTGAGGATTTTGCTGTATGCTTTTATGCTGGTGATTGTTTTTCCTTATTTGCCAGGCTCTAAATCTGCAGCATTTCAAGGGGTTTCTGTCTTTCTTGGTATTTTAATATCTCTTGGATCTTCCAGTGCCATTACCAATATTGTTGCCGGACTGGTGATTACTTATATGCGCCCTTTTAAAGTAGGAGACCGGGTTAAAATAGGAGATGTGGTAGGTGACGTACTGGAGAAAACGATGCTGGTAACCCGTATCAAGACCATCAAAAATGAAGACATTACAGTACCCAATTCTACAGTCCTTTCCTCCAGTACCATAAATTATTCTACCAATACCAAAGAGGGAGGGGAAGGCTTAATTTTAAATTACACCATGACCCTGGGCTATGATATCCCCTGGACAACCATTCATAAACTGATGCTGGAGGCCGCAGATAGAACCGAAGATGTATTGAAAGAGCCCAAGCCCTTCATTTTACAAACCGGACTGGACGATTTTTATGTCTCCTATCAGCTCAATACGTATATTAAAGAAGCCAATAAACAAGCGGTTATCTATAGCAATTTATATCGAAATACACTGGATGTATTCAATGAAGCGGGGGTTGAAATTCTGTCGCCTCACTATAGGGCAGTTCGTGATGGAAATGCACCAGCTATGCCACCTAAAGAAGATTGAGCGAATATTTCCAGATCCATTGATAAAAGATCTTATCTTTATCTGCTGCAAACATTCAAAAAAAGACTCCGTAGACCTTGAACCTGCAAACCTATATAGAAAGTGGTATTTTAGAACTCTATGTTTTGAACCTGCTCCATGAACAGGAAAGGGCAGAGGTTCAGGATATGGTTTTGAAATATCCAGAACTTAATGATGAAATAGAGGCCATAGAAGTGGCCCTTGAATCGTATGCACAGGTACATGCTGTTGAACCCTCGTTCGGATTGCAGGAAAGAATTGAACGCAGAATACTGGAAACCAGTACTACAGCATTGAGCTTGACACCCGTTAACGAAAATTCGGATGTTCAAGAGTGGCTTCGCTTTGTTGCAGATCAATTTCCCGAAGCCTTTCATGCCGAAAACTTCTGTGGGCCTATTGGAGAGCAGCCAGGGTTGACGCAGGTACTGGTTGTTTCTTCAGTTGATATTGAAGACGAAACCCACCACGATGTATATGAGAGTTTTTTGATTCTTAGGGGAAAATGTAAATGTACTGTTGACGGCCACAGTTTTTACCTGGAAACAGGGGGATATACACAAATCCCTTTGCAAACAAACCATAAAGTAGAAATTGTTGAAGGACCTGTAATGGCCGTTGTTCAGTATCTATCTGCTTAATAGACTATATTTCCGCGGTGTATCAGAGATTTCACCGGAGAAACTCTTGATACAGCCTCAGCCGAACAACTGGCTTCCACCAGTACAAAATCTGCCGTATCACCTGCTTTCGGCCATTGCTGATTGCCCTTGTCATCTAAAGGAAGAATATTATGTGTAGCCAGTCGCAGACTGCGTGAAAGCGCAAATTCATTGCGGTAGCCATAAAGCTGAGCCGAAAGATTTACCTTTTGCAGAATACTTCCCGAACCAAAGGTGCTCCAATGGTCAACGATACAATCATTACCCGCCATTACATCTACGCCATACTTATAAAGCGTAGGAATAGGCATTATAGTGCCTGCGAAAGGAATTGTAGAGGTAATACCTACCTGTGCATTTCCCAGCTTTTCTGCAATTTCTTCTGTTTTTTTCTGATCAAGATGCGCCAGGGCAAAGCTATGGCTAACAAAGGTTTTTCCCTTTAAAGCAGGATTTTCTATCACCTTATTGATCAGATATTCAATTGTTTTCATTCCAGATTCTCCGGATTCATGCAAGTGGATGTCTATTCCCTTATGGTTGTCCAAAGCCAATTGTATAATGAAATCCATATGTTTTTCTATACTGCCATCAATACTGTAAGGATCCAGACCACCAATAAAATCAACATTCATTTTCGCAGCTTCTTTCATCAGGGGCTCAGTTTTAGTGTAATAGATTCCATGCTGAGGAAAGGCAACCAGTTCAGCCTGGAAGGAATCCTTTTTATTGGCAAGAGCCTGTTCAAGGTGTCTCAAAGAGTCAAGGCCGGAAGTCGGTTCAATATTGACGTGCGATCTGGCATAATTGGTCCCTTTAGACTGTAAAAGTTCAATCAGTTTTTCTGTACGGGGTACAGAAGTTTTCAGCAAGTCCGGAATCACCTGCTGCTCATAAGCAATCATGTCTTTCACCGTTCTGCGTTTGCTGGAATTTGCTCTCCAGGGAAGACCATAATAAGTTTTATCCAGGTGGATGTGCATGTCCCTGAATGCCGGCAACATTAATAATCCTTTTGCATCGACAGCATCTGCTTTAGAGTCGTTCGGCAAAATGGCTTTGATTTTTCCATGATCAATCTCAACGATGAACAGATCGGTTGTGGTATGGCTAACCTCATCCTCTTTATACTCAAAACCAGTTTCCAGCCTTACATTCTTTAGCTTAACCGCTTTACCAGTAATGGCAGGCTTGGCTTGTTCTGTGGCAAGAGCAGGAACTGAACTCAGCAAGCTGCCGCCTGCAGCAAGCAGAATTGAAGAGTTTTTAAT
Source organism: Pedobacter sp. (assembly GCF_035566355.1). GTDB lineage: Bacteria > Bacteroidota > Bacteroidia > Sphingobacteriales > Sphingobacteriaceae > Pedobacter. The sequence continues at coordinate 3,069 of NZ_DATMRL010000407.1, read as the reverse complement.
AAAGTCTTTGCGCGAAATTGATTGTGGTGCCATAACTTATACGTTTTATGCAAAGTTATCTGCCCTATGGGTTCTAAAATAGTAAAATTCATGACACTACTTGTATAATTTATAACTGCTCCCTGAATTCGCGCGGAGTTTTTCCAGATTGAAGCTTAAAGAATTTCGAAAAATAAGCCAGGTCAAGAAAGCCAAGATGATAAGCGACCTCTTTGATAGAATGCTTGGAAGTCAGCAATAATCTTTTGGCTTCCAGGATAACGCGGTTCTGGATCACCGAAGTCGCTGAGGTCTGGAAATGTTTTTTACAGAGTATATTGAGGTAATTGGGCGTAATGTTCAGTTTTTCCGCATAAAAGGCAACCAGCTTTTGCTCTTTAAAATAAACATCAATTAAAGAAAGGTATTTAAACAGAATGGGCTTTGCATGATAAACTTTTACATCTTCCACCACGTGTTCTGCCTCCCGGCTCACCATTTGCGCAATAATTTCTATCCGAGATCTGATGATCTCCCACATGGTGGGTGCCAGGGAGAGCTCATATTCTATAGCCTTAAATTCGTAAAACAACCATTTGAATGTTTCCGGTTTTAAACTCATCACCGGATGGTGCTGATAAAGAACAAAAGAAAAACGCAAAGCATTGGCAAAGGTTTCGAAAACTGCCCGGCTCACCATGATCTGATAAGCTCTGGTTTGCTCACCCAAAACCCAATGGTGTACCTGGTCTGGAAAGAGCAAATGTAACTGATGTTCTGCAACCTGGTGATCGGTAAAATCAATGGTATGAACTCCATTCCCCCTTTCAAACAGAAGAAAAACAAAGAAATCATGTTTGTGCGGTTTTTCGATCTGTTTTTTTCCATGAAGCTCATGGTATTGAAAATTGCTGTCTGAATGCAGTTCATCCCGAAACTCAGTAATACCAAGAACAGGGAAATTCTCTTTTTCTTCCATAAAAAAGAAAAGTACAAAATTTTCCCTGAAGTGTTATATTGGGGTGTCTTTTAGTTTAATGTATATGAAGAGAATAATCCTGATCGTGCTGATGCTTTTTCCCCTGTTGATGTATGCTCAGGAAGATACCCTGGTCCGCTTTTAAAAAGGGCTGATAAAAGGTCTCAAAGAAGGTAACTGTGCCGTATTTAAAGGAATCCCTTATGCGCAGCCCCCGGTCGGACAACTTAGATTTAGGGCGCCTAAGGCCCGTAAAAGCTGGGCAGATACACTGGATTGTACAAAATTCGGTTCAATTTCCGCTCAATACAATTCGCAAAAAAAGGCTGTTAATGGGAGTGAGGACTGTCTGAGTCTGAATATTTATCAACCCCTGAAATCCGGTTCAAAACTACCTGTAGTGGTTTGGATACATGGCGGAGGAATGACTGGGGGATCGGGATCAGGAGAGAACGGACATTCTTTTTCCGATCGGGACAGCATTGTTACCGTGACTATAAATTACAGGCTTGGCGTAATGGGTTTTCTCTATTTAGGAGATGTAGACAGTTCCTATCATACCTCTGGTAACAATGCAGTTCTGGACTGCATCATGGCATTGAAATGGATAAAAGAAAATATCGAATCCTTTGGCGGTGACCCCGAAAGGCTAACCATTATGGGACAGTCTGCAGGCGCAAAGCTGGTCAGTGCACTCAGCGTTACACCCTTGGCAAAAGGGCTCTTTCAGCAAATCATTGCCCAAAGTGGAAGTGTTCAATGCATCCGGGACACCACAACAGCAAAGGCCATCAGGGCCAGGGTTTTGAAGCAACTAGGCCTCCGTAGACCTGCGGAGCTACTGAACCTAAGCACCAATCAATTACTGGCGGCCCAGGATGCAGTTTGTGGTGGGGCAAAAGGGACCAACTACTTTGGACCTGTGGAAGATGGATTGGTGTTTACTTCCGATCCTTATACCTGTTTTATGAATCAGAGTGAGAACAAAAGATTTTTGATTGGTACCAATAAATTTGAAAGCACAATGTTTATGGACATAGACAAAAGACTTTATAAGCCAGATAAAAAAGTGCTCAAAGATTGGTTTGGTCATAATTTTCGTTACGTATTGAAAAGTTATCACCACGAGCGAAAGAAGTATCAGGCAGATTCTGCCGCAAAAGAAATCCTTACGCAATATATGTACACACTGCACTCCTATAGACTGGCAAATGCAGCAGCCAGCCTGGGCTACCCGCTCTGGGTCTATCGTTTTGATTACAGCGCAAGTGGAAAAGGTGCTACACACGGAGGAGAAATGCCTTATGTGTGGTCTGTTGCCGGCAAGGAACGAGCAACAGCAATTGAAAACGAACTTGCAAAGGATGTACATAAGGCCTGGTCAGAATTCATCAAAGGAAGATCTCCTGGTCATATCGGCTCAGCAAACTGGACGCCTTATGAAAAGGCGACCAAGGCTATTATGATCATAGGCACCAAATCCGAAATGCGAGAAGGAGGATCGATATTTAATGATGTAAATTACCCGTCGGCAGGTTTTATATCAGGTAAATGATTAAATTTATGTGTTAACTCATCTCAAAAGCTGATACCATGACAAAGCAAGAACTTATTGCAAAATTCCGCGAAAATCATCTGGAACTCGTTGACTATATAGCTGCATTGGCAGCGGGACAATTTTCCTATAGCCGCAATGGAAAGTGGACGCCCGGCCAACAACTCAACCATGTCTATTTATGTTTAAAGCCAATTGCCCAGGCCCTGGCTTCAAAAGATTTTATCTTGCAGAAATTTGGAAAAATAGACCGGCCATCTTTGGGTTATGACGACGTAATTGAAAATTATAAAACAGCGCTTGCTAACGGGGGCAAAGCACCCGAAAGATTTGTACCCGAAAAATTTGACCCGGATCATAAAGTTGAATTGTCTGCTCAACTGATTGCGCTTTTACAGACCATAGAACAGCTCCTCAATCATTATACTGATGATGAGTTAGATCATCTCGTTTTACCTCATCCATTACTTGGTAACCTGACCATAAGGGAAATGCTCTGTTTGATGACTTATCACGCTACACATCACCTCCGGCAAACCGAAATGAATTTAAAAGG
>NZ_DATMRL010000406.1:0-17812 GCF_035566355.1 Pedobacter sp. | reverse complement strand
TTCCGCTTAACAGAAGCATATATTAAAAGAGATTGTCCCCTATTAGGAGACAATCTTTCACAATTAAAACTAAAAAAAAAATTAAATGCAAATTTTTAACTAAAAAAAATGCTTTAAACCGTGATTTCGGTAATTTTTGGTAGTGAACTACGCATTTCTTCGTTGGCGTAAGCTTCAAACTGCTTAAAATTCTGGATGAATGCAGCCGCCAGTTCATTGGCTTTTACATCATAATTATGAGCATCACTCCAGGTGTTTCTGGGGTTCAGAATTTCAGCCGGAACATCAGGACAACTCACCGGCATGTTCAATCCAAAAACGGGATGTTCAGAAAATTCAACTTCTTCAAGCTGTCCTTTTAAAGCAGCAGTAATCATAGCTCGGGTATAAGCCAGTTTCATTCTTTTACCCACGCCGTAACAACCACCGCTCCAGCCTGTATTCACCAGCCAGACATTCACCTGGTGTTGTTTCATCTTTTCGCCCAGCAATTCCGCATAACGGGTAGGGTGTAATGGAAGGAAAGCCTTGCCGAAACAGGCAGAAAAAGTAACCTGAGGCTCCGTAACCCCAGCTTCTGTACCTGCAACCTTGGCTGTATAGCCCGAAATGAAATGAAACATCGCCTGTCCTGGATTCAGTTTGGAAATCGGCGGCAATACTCCAAAAGCATCGGCCGTCAGGAAGAAAATGTTCTTCGGAACACCGGCCATTGAGGGAATAACTGCATTATCAATATAATCAATCGGATAAGCAACCCGTGTATTCTCTGTTTTATCTATATTGGAAAAATCTACATTTCTGGTGCCAGGAAAATAATTGGTATTCTCCAGTAAAGCGCCAAAACGGATCGCATGATAGATCTGAGGCTCGTTTTCTGCGGTAAGATCTACGCATTTCGCGTAGCAACCCCCTTCAAAATTAAAAACAGTTCCATTTCCCCATCCATGTTCGTCATCTCCAATCAGTCCTCTTTTCGGATCTGCAGACAAGGTTGTTTTTCCTGTTCCTGAAAGACCAAAAAATATCGCCGTATCGCCATCTTCTCCAACATTTGCAGAGCAGTGCATAGATAAAGTCTTTCTTTGTTCAGGTAGAATAAAGTTCAGTACAGAGAAAATTCCTTTCTTAATTTCACCGGTATAGGCGGTTCCCCCGATCAGAATGACCTTCTTTGTAAAATTTAAGATAGAGAAATTAGACTGTCTGGTTCCATCCGCCTGAGGGTCCGCAAGAAAACCAGGTGCTGCAATAATGGTCCACTCCGGCTGTATCCCTAATTCTTCTTTTTCCATTCTCAGAAAAAGATTATTGGCAAACAGGTTCTGGAAAGCTTTTTCAGTCACCACACGAATCGTCGTTTTGAATTCTTCGTTTGCGCAGGCATAGGCATCCCTTACGTAAACCTGCTGCCGCTCCTTCAAATAGTTTGTTACCTTATTATATAAGGCATCAAATTTCTCCTCACTAAATTCAATATTGATGTCCCCCCAAAAAACAGCATTCCTGGTTACATCGTCACAAACAATAAATCTGTCTTTAGGAGAACGTCCGGTGAATTTTCCGGTGTCAATGGCCAGGGCGCCGCTGTCGGCAAGCGTTCCCTCGCCGTTTTTCAAGGCCTCTTCCACCAATTCTGCTACCTCCAGCTGGTAAAAAGCATTCTCGGAACTTAGGTTCAGGTAGCTTAAGTCCGGCTTTTGCAAAATAACTTTGCTCATAAATAAATAAGTTAGTCCGGCAAAGTTATATAGATAAAAAGGGAATAAGAACCATTTTTCAGGAAAAATTTTACTTATTGTCTCCCTTACACTAACAATTAAACAGCTGTAAAACAGGTATTTAAAAAAGAAATAATACGATTTTAGCCTCCGGCTTTCTTCACTTTAAAACCCTCTTTCTGCAACAGTGCCAGCACTTTATCCCTGAAATCGCCCTGGATCAGGATTTCACCGTCTTTACAAGCCCCTCCTACCCCGCATTTTGTTTTAAGCGTCTTCGTCAGTTTTTCCAGATCTTCCTCCGGTCCAACAAAACCGGTAACCAGTGTAACGGCTTTGCCACCCCTGTTTTTCCTGTCCAGCATCACCCTCAAGTCCTGTTGGTTGTTGGCAATACTTTCTTCAGCAGCCTCTTCCTGAGGATAAGTAAATGAAGGATCTGTAGAATACATGATCCCGCCAAAATCATTCAATACTTTCTTCTTCGTCTTCATTGCTTTAGTTTCTAAATCTTTATTCTGCAGGTACAATAATATTTAAGGATAAGGGATTAATGGAAATATCTATTTCAGTTCCCATAAAGAAAGGCTCTCCATCTATATGGATGGCCCCTTCTTTTGGACGGCTGATGTGAATCTCTTTCCCTGTGATGATCTCCACCATATCTGATTTATGCGTATTGCCCGTCATCATATAGTAACCCAGGACAGGCAAACGATAAAGCGGAAAATTCTTCACCACACATACATCAAGCAAACCGTCGCTTACCGAAGCCAGGGGAGAGATATGCGCATTATTTCCATACTGGGACGAGTTTGCGATACTCACCACAAAAGCTTTCCTGGTATAGGATTTACCATCAATTACGATGGTATAGGTTTCCGGTTTATAATCCAGCATCTCTTTTAAGCCCACTTTCAAATAACCTGAAAAACCTCTTTTCTTGTTTCCCGCAAAAACAGAACTGATATGGGCATCAAAACCCATCCCGGCCATGTTAAAATAGACCTTATCATTAAACGTGGCCGTATCAATCTGTTTAACATGCAGGTTATTGATCACCTGTATGGCCTTCTTAGGATTCATCGGGATTTTTAAAAACCTGGCCAGTCCGTTACCCGAGCCAAATGGAATGATGCCAAGCACCTTATTCTGAAGAAGCACCTTGGAACCGATCTCATTGATCGTACCATCTCCGCCTACTGCAACAATAATGTCAAAATTCTTATTGGCTGCCTCTTCTGCAATTTCCGCAGCATGGCCAACATACTCTGTTACACTATAGTTCGGATTAAACCTGGAACGGTCCAGATTAGCGTCTATAAGTGCCGGAATCTTTAATTTGTCCTTCCCCCCGGAAATCGGATTGATAATAAATAATATGTTAGATTTTGCCAAAAGTCCTGTATTAATGATTCTACAAAATAATCGATATTTTTTGACTATTTAAATATATATAGTAATTTTGCGTCATTAAAGTGGACTGATTTGCGATGCTATGTTAAAATAGCGGGATTGCAACCACGTAAAAAAAAGTGCTAACCATCATACACTTCCTTTTACTGCCTGTTTTACAGGATCATCTTCCATTTTACGTAATTATTCAGTATATAAATTAATTATTTAAAATGTCATATTTATTTACATCAGAATCTGTTTCTGAAGGTCACCCGGATAAAGTAGCAGATCAAATCTCAGACGCCTTAATTGATAACTTTCTAGCATTTGATGCCGACTCAAAAGTAGCCTGCGAAACTTTGGTTACCACAGGACAGGTCATCCTGGCCGGAGAGGTCAAATCCAAAACCTATCTGGATGTTCAGCAGATTGCACGTGATGTGATTAAAAAAATTGGCTATACCAAAAGTGAATATATGTTTGAGGCAAACTCCTGCGGAATTCTTTCTGCAATCCACGAGCAAAGCCAGGACATCAATCAAGGTGTAGACCGTTCTAATAAAGAAGATCAGGGTGCCGGAGACCAGGGAATGATGTTTGGTTATGCGACCGTGGAAACAGAGAACTATATGCCATTGGCTTTGGACTTGTCGCACACACTTTTACAGGAACTGGCTATTTTAAGAAGAGAGAACAAGGAGATCACTTATCTGCGTCCGGATGCAAAGTCGCAGGTAACCCTCGAATATGATGACAACAACAAACCTGTTCGCATTGACGCCATCGTTATTTCTACACAGCACGATGATTTCGATGAAGAAAGTGTTATGCTGGCCAAAATCAAAAAAGACCTGGTAGATATCCTCATTCCAAGAATTATTGCAAAATATCCTCAATACGCACATTTCTTTAATGACAAAATTGAGTATCACATCAACCCAACCGGTAAATTCGTGATTGGTGGGCCTCACGGCGACACCGGACTAACCGGCCGTAAAATCATTGTAGATACCTATGGTGGTAAAGGTGCACATGGTGGCGGTGCTTTTTCTGGTAAAGACCCGAGTAAAGTAGACAGAAGCGCTGCTTACGCAACCCGTCATATTGCAAAGAATTTAGTTGCTGCTGGTGTTGCAGATGAAATCCTTGTTCAGGTAAGTTATGCGATTGGTGTAGCTAAACCAATGGGAATTTACATCAATACTTACGGCACAGGAAAGGTGAATAAAACAGACGGAGAAATAGCTAAGATCGTAGAAAGCATTTTTGACATGCGTCCTTATTTCATTGAACAACGCCTGAAATTAAGAAACCCTATTTACAGCGAAACTGCAGCCTATGGCCACATGGGTCGTACACCAGAAACGGTAACCAAAACTTTCAGAACCCCTAACGGAGAAGAAAAGGTAGTTACAGTAGAACTGTTCACCTGGGAAAAATTAGATTATGTAGATCAGGTAAAAGCTGCATTTTCCTTATAATTAAAAAAACATTCCATAGAAAAAGGAGGCCAATTAGCCTCCTTTTTCTATTTATATGGTCCGGACCTGGGCAGGAAATGGTATGTATTCCGGCCGGAGTCAGTCCGGACTTACTCTGCTGGTAATACCCTATTAATCCGTACACACTCCATACCAGTCCCATTCTTGGTACGGCTCCTGTCCATTTTATTTAGGCTTAACTTTAAAGTAAAGCACGCTGTTTCATATAATCGGTTTCAGCTTTAAAGAAATGCTCATCATCAATGGCATAAGAGGTTACACCAGCAATCTTCATCGCGTCTAGCGCATCTACCAGATTCTTATAACTGGATTTTGCAGTGGGTTTGATAATTACAATCATAAATTTAGACAAATCATTTTTATGAAAAGCAAGGATCTCTTTCTTATTACGCAGCAACTGCTTGTTCAGATTCCCGTAGCTCGTTGTTTTAAGGGCGGTAGCCGCCCCCTTTTCCTCCCCCATATACCAGGCCACCCTATTATCCTTACCCAGAAGTACGGTCATTGTCCTTGAGGCCGGATATTCTGCGAAATCCACAGCATCCGCAACAGGCTTAGCCACATCCATTGCATTGAATTTGGACAAAGATGTGGTCAGCATAAAAAAGGTAATCAGCAAAAATGCCAGATCTACCATTGCAGTGAGATCAACAGCAGGTACGGATTTGCGTGTTCTCCCATATTTGGCCTTGCCATTTTGGGGAAGGTTAAGTGTTGCCATAAGCGTTCTTCTTTTTAAACAGGATGCATTCCGGCATTAAAATGCATAAGGGCAAACCATTTTTAATTGTGCTTGTTTTATCATCAGATAATTCGACCTATTATGGAACAGCCAGTAGAAATGAACACATTAAGCCAAATCTTAGAGAAACTGAGACAGAAAGGCCTTGACAATGAGATAAAAATGACCGACCACGGCAAAATGCAGGGTGTTGGTGTGAATAAGATCTATAGCCCCGAAGACCTGACCATCATTAAAACCTACCGTTTTGAAGGAGATTCAGATCCGGCAGACAACTCGGTACTGTACCTTCTGGAAGACAAAGATGGACAGATCGGTTATATTATGGATGCTTACGGCATGTACAGCTCGCAGGAAAATGCAGGTTTTGACGATTTTCTCAAGAAAATTCCAACTGCCGACCGTGATATGCAGGAATTGTTCAGCTGATCAGTCAATAAGTGCCTGTAAAAAAATAACAATCCAGTTTAAAACAAGCTTAAAGCCTGCCCAAAGCAGGCTTTTTCAATTCCCCAACCTTTAATCGTATAAAAATTAATCCATTACACTACCAATTTGATTAATTTTATATTAAATTCGTTTTAAAAATCTAACCAATTGTGAACGCTTACCACTCAAAAAAAGATGAGGAATTAATTTACCTCCTCCAAACCGAGGATGAGCTTGCTTTTACCGAAATTTACAACCGTTACTGGGACAAACTCTACTATATTTCCCACAAACTTTTGAAAGATACCGATGCCGCTGAGGAAATCGTCCAGGAAGTCTTTCTCATCATCTGGAAGAAAAGAAACAGCCTCCACATTCAAAGCCTCCATCAATATCTCGCAGCCATGACACGCTACGCTGTATTCCGGCACCTGGCCAGAGAGAAGAAATTCAACAAACAAGAAAACTCCGAAGGCATCCTGAATGCCGAAATAGCCGACGAAATAGATCTGGACAACAAAATCCTGCTGGAGATCATCACCAAACTCTCCAATAAACTTCCCGAAAAATGCCGCCTGGTCTTCCAGTACAACAAGATCCACGATCAATCTCTCCAGGAAGTCGCCGAGCAATTAAACATCTCCCAAAAAACCGCAGAAGCACACCTCACCAAAGCCCTGCGGGTCATCAGAGCCAATTTCGGCGACGTCAGCCACTTCACCTACTTCCTCGTTTCCCTCCTTTTCCTCAGAAAGTAAGCCTGCAAACAAACTGAACTACTAAACAAACTGCGCTTTAAACAAGTACGGTTAAACAAACTACGCAACTCAAAAAAATGCATAGCTAACCAACTCTGCAACTCAACAAAATACATCGCTAACCAATTGTGCAACCAACAAAACATTCTGCTAAACAAACTCTGTAACTAAACAAAAATACACTGCAAATACATAACCCCTTTCTTTCTACGCCCAACCGGATTCACCTCCCTACTTTATGCACCCAGAACAATGAATATTACTCCGAGAGGACCTCAGGGCGCCTTGCCATAAGAGCGCAGCGAGGCAAGGAGTCCAGTCCTCGAAGAGTTAATATTCATTGTTATAAAATAAATTTCATTTTGCACTAAGGGTGTTTATCCTCCATCAGACTCTATCCTATTAAACCAGGTTAAATAAACGATGAACAAACAAGAACTGAAACTTTTAGCCCAAAAGTATTTAGAAGGAACAGCAACCGAAGAGGAAAAGCGCTTACTTAACCAATGGTACGATACCACCAACGACGGCTGGGTAGAACAGGTAAACACCAAAATACCAGAAACCGAAGATCAAATCCGGCTAAGGATGTTGAACACCCTTCAGCAGCAAATCAACAATAAAACCCCGCAAGGTCAAAAAACCTCTTCCTGGAAACGCCTGCTTACCTGGTCCGTTTCTGCAGCTGCCCTGCTCCTGACTGGTATCTTCACCTGGCAACTGGCCGCTAAAAAAGAAGTCCCTAAACTGGTCAGTGTACCCGATCATAAAATTATAGAGATTGTACTGCCCGACAGTTCCAAAGTCTGGCTGAATGCAGGTTCGATATTCAAATACCCTAAAACCTTCGATCAAAAAAACCGTACCGTTGAACTCATTGAGGGCCGCGCTTATTTTGAAATCAAACACCGCGACAAACACCCCTTCATTGTAAAAACGAAAAGTTTAAATGTAACCGTGCTGGGTACTTCATTTGATGTAAGGGCCTATCAGAAAGAAGGCACCACCAAAGTGAACGTTGTGACAGGTAAAGTGGGCATTACCCTTAAAAATGAAACCAAAAAACCGGCCATTATGCTGACACCAAAACAAGAACTTGTGCTCAGCAAATTAGACCACCAGATCATCAGGATTCCTACAAAGGAAATTGCAGTAAACGCCTGGTGCAAAAGCCAGTTGGTCTTTGAACAGGAAAACCTGGGCAATGTATTCCATGTACTTGAAAAGAAATACAATACCAAAATATCAGTCGACAATAAAAACCTGCTTAATGAACGCATTTCCATTACCCTGAGCAATCAGCATCTGGATACTGTGATGCAGATCTTAAGCTTCACCAAACATTTTAAATATCAGATGGCCAATGACAGCATAACCGTAATTAAATAGATAAACCTTGCTTAGCAGCTAAGTAAAGGAAAGAACCGGGAACACAGGGTGTCCCCGGAAATGATTTAGCCTCTGCATATATGCTTGAGACCCATAGACAGCAGGCTACAGTTTAACCGAATTAAACCTAGAACAAATATGATAAATTTTTACGGCAAAGTATTGCCCATACTCCGAAAATGCATGCGCATTTCTACAATTATTATCGGCATACAAATCTGTTTTACCACCATCCTGGCAGCAAAAGCTACTAAAGCCCAGGAAATGAACTTTAAGGTCGTTAAAGTAAGCGTAAAACAAGTCTTTAAGAGAATAGAACAGCAGGCCAATGTTACTTTCGTATACGATGAACAAGTACTGGGCAACCTGCCTACCCTTTCTCTGAACATCAAGAAACAACAACTTTCAGAAGTACTCAATCAGTTAAGAGAACGAACATCACTGGAGTTTAAACTGGTTGGAAACTATATCGGTGTTGCCCAGAATACTGAAAGCATGCCTAAATTAACCGAGAATATCAACCTTGTAAATATTACAGGGGTAATCAGGGATGCCGCAGGGCAGGCTCTTCCTGGAGTGAGTGTTTTTGTAAAGGGAACAAAATCAGGAACGCAAACAGATGTCAACGGTCGTTTCAGCCTGCAAGCCAGCCTCGGTGATATTTTAATTGTCACTTATATAGGTTATGCGCGCAAGGAGGTAACCATCACCAGTACCTCAGTAAATATAATTTTAACAGAAGATTCTAAAGCACTTGGAGAAGTTGTAGTGACTGCCCTGGGTATTAAAAAATCAGAGAAATCGGTAACCTATTCTACTCAGCAAATAGGCGGTTCAGAACTCACCAGGGTAAAAAGTGATAATCTGATGAATTCGCTGAATGGAAAAATTGCCGGTGTAACCATCTCACCAAGTGCATCTGGAGTGGGCGGCTCGGCAAAGGTGATATTAAGGGGTAATAAATCAGCTGGAGGGAACAATCAACCACTCTATGTTATTGATGGTGTACCCATTTCCAATGGCTCAAATGCCAATGGACAACCGAATAATACTTTTGGTACAAATGTAGGCCAGGGGGGTTCGGGTACTACGGCGATTAGCCCTAGCCAGGACGGAGGTGACGGTATCTCCAACCTTAACCCGGAAGATATTGAGAGCATTACAGTATTGAAAGGTGCCTCTGCCTCTGCTTTATATGGTAGCCAGGCACAGAATGGCGTCATTTTAATTACGACTAAAAAAGGCAAGGCGGGAAAAACCACCATCAACTTTTCATCTTCCATTACAATGGACCGCATTGCTTACAAACCTCAATTTCAAAACAGCTATGGACAAACAACTGGCGGAGCAGATAGCTGGGGGGCAAAAATACCTTCTGCAAGCGACAACGTATCTTCATTCTTCCAGACCGGTACAAACTTAACCAACTCGATCAGTCTATCAGGAGGAACCGAAGCCGCACAATCTTATTTCTCCTATGCCAATACAACAGCAAGAGGTGTTGAACCTACAAATAAGTTGTCCCGTCATAACATTAACTTTCGGGAAACAGCTCGTTTTCTGAACGATAAACTAACTGTAGACGGAAACTTTAATTACATCACTCAAAAAATCAATAACAGTCCTGGTTTGGGCCTTTACTTAAACCCGTTAACCGGTTTATATTTATTTCCAAGAGGAAGAGATCTTACCCCTTACAAACAGTTCGAATTACCGGCAGTAGTAGAAGGTGTTTCTGTACCAACACAAAACTGGCCTTTCAACGAGGACGTGCAGCAAAGTCCATGGTGGATACTGAACCGTAATCCCAATGAAGCCAAACGTAACCGCATCCTGATCAACGCCAGTGTCAAATATGATATAACCAGCTGGATGAGCATACAGGCACGTGGAAATGTTGACCGCTTCACCGATGTGTACGAACAGGATTTATATGCAAACACCAACCCTGTACTATCAAAAGCAAACGGACAATTGTTACTAAGCAACCAAACCACTGAACAGAAATACGCTGATTTATTGCTGACTTTTGCCGTGCCAACCAAATCGGATATTAAAGTAGACGGCGTATTGGGTACCAGTATAACCGATGCCAGTACCACAGGTACACTTATTGGCCCGGATGCAAGCAACAGCTATAATGCGCCTGGCTTAACCATCCCAAATGTTTTCCTTCCTGAAAATATAACTACAGTTGCAGGCGGCCCGCCGGTTACAACTTTACCAAATAATCACAATCAAATACGATCCATCTTTGCAAATGCCAATATTGGATATAAAGACTGGGCTTTCTTAACGCTTACCGCCAGAAATGATTGGTCCTCAAATCTTGCTTTTACACCTAACAATTCTTATTTCTATCCTTCGGCTGGTTTATCTTTCATTTTAAATCAGCTTTTCAGCTTGCCTGAGGTTATTTCTTATGCAAAAGTAAGAGGTACCTATGCTGAGGTGGGTAATACTGTTCCTAATTATGTAACGAATCCTTTAACACATTTTAGTACAGGTGGCGGTGTATTGTTAAATTCTATAGCTCCTTTTCCAGAATTGAAACCTGAGAAAACCAATTCTTATGAGTTGGGTGCTGATCTGCGTTTCCTTGCAAACAGATTAAGCTTCAGTTTCACTTATTACAAGTCTAATACCAAGAATCAGTTTATTAAAGTTATCCCCTCTTTTGTCACTACCTATTCACAAGGCTATGTGAATGCAGGAAATGTACAGAACTCTGGTATTGAATTCATGCTGGGTTATGACGTCATAAAAAACTCGGACTTTACATGGAACTCTTCTTTTAATGGATCAGCCAATAGAAACAAAGTAATTGATGTGGATTCAAAAGATGGCATCAATCAGTTTATATTAACACCTAACCGCAACAACACTTACCAGTCGGAACTAAGAACAAATGGTTCCTTTGGAGATATTTTTGGAGTTACCTTTATGCGTGATAACCAGGGACGTATTCAGATTGGCCCTGATGGCAAACCCCTGGTAAACAGCGGATATAACTACATTGGAAACCCGAATCCTAAATTTCAGTTAGGATGGAACAACAGTTTCGATTACAAAAGATTCAGACTAAGCTTCCTTGTAGATGGAAAATTTGGAGGCCAGGTCTTGTCACTTACGCAAGCTGTATTGGATAAATATGGGGTATCCAAAGAATCTGGTGCCGCCAGAGACCAGGGCAGTGTGAATATCAATGGTGTAGATGCTGTGACCGGAAAAGCCATAAACAGTGTTGATCCTAAAACATGGTATACTTCTGTAGGTGGCCGCGATGGTATTACAGAAAATTACATCTATAGTTCGACAGTAGTCCGCTTACGTGAGGCATCTTTAGGTTATACCATTCCGTTCACCAAAGGAGCGATCAAGAGCATGAGGTTTTCTGTTATCGGAAGAAATCTTTTATACTTCTATAAAAAAGCACCTTTCGATCCCGAAGTTACCATGTCTACAGGAAACGGATTATCTGGCGTAGACGTATTTAGCCAGCCAGCTACCCGTAATTTCGGTTTTAACCTGAATCTTACCTTATAAATGTTCACTACTAAAATTAAGACAATGAAAACTCATTATAAATACAATGGATACAAGGCTATCTTGGCCGCTTTCCTCGCATTAACAGTATTCGTTTTTTCTGGTTGTAAAAAAGACTTCGAGAAGTTTAACACTGATAATACTGGTATTGGCGCTGGCAAGTTCCAGATCGGATTGGTATATCCAGGCATTCAATCTGCCATTTTTGGAGAAGAGGGAGATTACCAGTTGAACCAAAATTTAAATGCAGACTGCTATGCCGGCTATATGATGTCTCCAAATCCTTTCAGAGGAAACATCAACAACCTAAATTACAGCCTGGTAGACGGATGGAACCAGAATATCTTTGTGACTACTTATACCAATTCATTCTTTGCCATCAATGCGATAGGAAAGGCCGGAACAAGAACCAAACTTCCCGATTTCTGGGGTATTGCTTTAATTCTTAAAGTAGAAACCATGAACAGGTTAACTGATAAATTTGGCCCGGCAGCTTATAGTGCCGCAGGACAATCCTTAATTGGAACGCCTTATGACTCTCAGCAAAACATTTACAAGCAATTTTTTCTTGAATTGGATACCGCTGTCAGCAACCTGAATACTTTTGTAAAAGCTAATCCAGGCAAAAAACCTTTCCAGCAGTATGATATGGTATATGGCGGCGATTACACCAAATGGATCAAATTTGCAAATTCGCTGCGCTTGCGTTTAGCCATGCACATTGTAAAGGTTGATGTAGCTACAGCACAAAGTCAGGTGCTAAAGGCTTTAGACCCGATTAACGGAGGTGTACTTACTCAAAATTCAGATAATGCAGCTATTTCAGGCGGAGGGTACCATAATCCCTTGAACGTAATTACAACGGGATGGACGGATATTTCTCTGGGGGCCTCAGTAGAAACCTATTTGGTAGGCTATAATGATCCTCGTTTAGCTAAATACGCGTCGCCGGCCACTGATAAAAATTTTGCAGGCCAGTATAAAGGCATTCGTATCGGATCGGCAGTAACGGCCAAGCCTGGCTATAATGGATACTCCATCTTAAATCCACAAACTATCGTAGGGCCTAATTCTCCAATGATGATGATGACTGCTGCCGAAGTCTGGTTTTTAAAAGCAGAAGCCGCATTACGCGGATGGTCTGTTGCAGGCGACGCGCAAACCAATTATACCACCGGGATTCAAACTTCTATGGATCAGTGGGGCGTAGCTGCAGGCGCTTATATTAATGACGCTACAAGTTTGCCTCTTGCCTATGTTGATCCTTTAAATGCAAATAACAATTCCCCTGCAGTCTCAACAATTACCATAAAATGGGATCCTGCTGCTGGAAATGAGAAAAAGTTAGAGCGGATCATCACTCAAAAATGGATTGCCATGTTCCCGGAAGGTCAGGAAGCCTGGACAGAATATCGTCGTACAGGGTATCCTAAATTGTTTACTGCTGTGAATAATAACAGTAATGGAACTATAGATACCCAGATTCAAATCCGAAGGTTGCCATTTCCACAAAACGAATACTCTACCAATGGAGCTGAAATTCAGAAAGCTGTTCAATTACTGGGCGGACCTGATAATGGAGGAACAAGATTATGGTGGGACGTAAACAAACCTAATTTTTAAATAGGATTAACTCCAAAAAATCCCTGCTCAGGCGGGGATTTTTTTTACCTTCCTTTGTTTAAATTTGCCCTATGCTAAAGACTGTATACCTGACTTTGATTTCCATTTGCTTCACAAGCCCCCTATTTTCGCAAACCATTCAAAAGAATCAACTTATGAATCTGCACCTGAGTTGGGAAATCCTCGAGAACAATTATAAAGGCATTAACCAAACCAGATCTGCACTCACCATCCGTACTTCGAAACAGGAAAGCTTGCCTTCAAAGGGTTGGAAGATCTATTTCAACTTTGCAAGACCTATAAAAGAACAACCTATAACCGGAGGGATTTCCATTAAACCTATCAACGGAGATTTTTTTCTTATAGAACCTTTACCGGATTTTAAAGGCCTGAAACCGGGCGACTCTTTAAGAACGGAATTTGTATCGGGCGACTGGCTGGTGAATGCCACAGATGCTCCTGCTGGTTTTTATCTCATCAGAGACAATGAACCCGCAAAATACTACACCCTTCCTGCTGTGGAAGCCGTTCCCTCTACGCAAAACAAGCAGATCATGCGAAATGCCACTGATCACGTGCCTTTTAACACGCCAGCTCTTACCTTTGAGGAGAACAGGAAGATCAAAGATCTGGAACCAAAGATCAAAATCTTCCCTACACCAGCGCATTACGAAGAAACTGCTGCTGTATTTAAGCTCAGTTCGGGCACCGTTGTTATAGCCGATCCGGCTTTCCGGTCTGAGTCTGCCCACCTGCAGCATTTTCTGAAGGGCTTATTGAACACCGGCGGAAAAACCGGAACCAGCATCCATTTAAACAAAAAGGATCTTCCCGAAGAGGCTTACGAGCTATCGGTAAAAAACAAGAGCATCAGCATTGCGGCTTCCAGCCCGGCCGGCATTTTCTATGGCATCCAGTCTTTAAAAACGCTGCTTCCTCCTGCTGCATTTAAAGGCAAACAGACTGAAATACTTGTTCCGGGTGTTGAGGTTTCTGATCAGGCCCGTTTTGGCTACCGGGCTTTTATGCTCGATGTTGCCCGCAACTTTCAGACAAAAAAACAAGTCTTAAAATTGCTGGACCTGATGGCTTTATACAAACTCAACACGCTTCATTTTCATTTGAACGACGATGAAGGCTGGAGACTGGAAATTCCTGCCCTGCCCGAGTTGACTACTTTTGGCAGTAAGAGGGGGCATACTTTAGATGAAAAGACACACCTACAGCCTTCGCTGGGTTCTGGTCCGGAAATCCAGGGTTCTTATGGCACCGGGTATTACAGCAAGGCAGATTTTATAGACATCTTAAAATATGCAACTGAAAGACATATTAACGTTATTCCGGAAATTGAATCCCCCGGACATGCACGTGCGGCAATCAAGGCCATGGCATCCAGAAATGACCCGGATTATTTACTTCACGATCCGCAAGACCAGTCAGAATACCGCTCTGTTCAATACTGGAATGATAATGTGATAAACGTGGCCCTGCCTTCTGTTTACCACTTTATTGAAACCCTGACCAGAGAAATTAAATCCATGTATTCCGAGGCCGGAGCACCTTTAAAAACCATACATTATGGTGGAGACGAAGTCCCTGCCGGCGTGTGGGAGAAATCACCTGCCGTACAGGCTTTGATGAAAAAGGATACCACTATAAAAACCACCGATGACCTTTGGGCTTATTATTACAAAAAGGTAGACCAGATCTTAAAAGCAGAAGGACTCTACCTCAGTGCCTGGGAAGAGGTTGCCACCCGCAAGGTGATGAAGAATGGACAAAAGGAAACGGTATTTAATGAGGATATGCTGGGCAAGAATGTACACCTGGACATCTGGAACAACATGATTGGCTGGGGGCAGGAAGATCTGGCCTACAAATTTGCGAACAAAGGTTTCCAGGTGGTATTGTCTGGGGTAAGCAATATGTATTTTGACATGGCTTATGAGAAATCCTTTGACGAGCCTGGTTATTACTGGGGTGGTTATATCGATGTAGAAAAACCCTTCAGCTTTATTCCTTATAATTACTACAAGAACACGACCTCAGACCGTATGGGCAATGTACTTCCGTCTGATTTTTTCGACAGCAAAGAAAAGCTGAGCGAAAAAGGCAGAAAAAATATTGTTGGTCTGCAGGCGGCTCTATTTAGTGAAGTGAGTAAAGGACCGGAACGGATGGAATACCTGATCCTTCCAAAACTATTGGGCCTGTCAGAGCGTGCCTGGTCAAAAGATCCGGAATGGGCGCAGGAACAGGACCCTAAGGAATCTGAACGCTTATATCAGGAGGCTTGGTCTGCATTTATGAACGCTATAGGAAAAAGAGAATTGCCAAGACTGGATTATTATGCCGGCGGTTTTAAATATAGAATCCCAGGTCCGGGGGCAGTCCTTCGTGGAGGCGCTGTAGAGGCGAACAACCAAATCCCGGGCTTCGTGATCAAGTACACTACAGATGGCAGTCAGCCAACGTGGAAAAGCAAAACCTATACGGGCCCGGTTAAGGAAAAAGGCACCATCAAAATGGCGGTCTTTAATCTGGCGGGCAGATCCGGAAAAACCATTACAATTCATCAATAATAAAAAAGGGCATTACACATGCCCTTTTTTATAACTATCTGTATTCCATCATGAGTTTCTTATTCAGCATTTCCCGCAAACTGCGTATAGAGGTGTCTTTAATCTGACGTACGCGTTCCCTGGAGATCTTCATCATATGAGCGATGTCGTCCATTCCGGTCACATCTCTCCCGTCGAGTCCGTAATACAGTTTGAGAATTTCTGCCTGGCGCTGTTGCAGCTTGCCCAGCATTCTGGCCAGTTCCTGCGAAAGGGAAGCCCCCTGAATTTCCGCATCGGCCGCAGGACTGTCCCCGTTCACATAGGTATCTAAAAGGGAAACACCCACTTCTTCACTTACCGTAGCATCGAGGGACAGGGATAAACCTGCATTTTCCATATAATCTACCACCTTATCTGTACCCAACTCGGTATAATCTGCCAGCTCTTCTAAAGTTGGCAGTCTTTCAAAACGCTGCTCGAGTTCTGCCATTGCCTTATTGACCTGCATAATCCCGTTCACCTGATTCAGCGGTAAGCGGATGATCCTTTTCTGATCTGCGATGGCCTGCATCATGGCCTGACGGATCCACCATACGGCAAATGAAATGAATTTAAATCCTTTGGTATGATCAAAGCGATGTGCTGCTTTAATTAAACCAAGGTTTCCTTCATTGACCAGATCTCCAAGGGTGAGACCCTGGTTCTGGTATTTCTTGGCGACAGAAACCACAAACCTCAGATTGGCTTTGACCAGTCTTTCCAAAGCAGCCTGATCGCCTTCTTTGATTTTAGCAGCAAGCAGAACTTCTTCCGGCACAGAGACCAGATCAATTTTACCAATGTCCGTAAAATAACGGGTTAAAGACTCTGAATCGCGGTTGGTTATTGACCTTTCAATTTTAAGATCTCTCATGGTTCGGTTGATTATCAAGTAATTAATCTTGCAACAAATCTGCAGGGTTTAGAACGTATTGCCTAGCAAATCGAAAACTTTAGAAAAAACGACTTGTTTCAGTCCGCTTTACCGAATATAATTTCATTTAAATCACTGCTTTTTTTACATACAAAATTTTATTCTAATGGCCCAAAACAGAGGTCAGATCCGGCAGATAGAAACAGAAAGTACACTATGCTATTTTAAGCCACCTTCTTTAAACACCTTGCAAAGCCCTAAAAAATTTGCAGTTTAACATTTGTTTTCTCTATATTTGACTACTCATTATTAACCTTATCCTGTTGCTTATATACACTAACCCATCAACCAACATAGGTTTTTATGAATATTTCCACGCTTGACGAAACAGATAAAGGAATCTTAAATTTATTGCAGAAAGATGCTCATTTAACGATTGACCAGCTGGCCAAACAATTAAAAAAGTCCAAGACGCCTATCTTTCAGAGAATGAAACGGCTGAAGGAACTGGGCTATATCAAAGCCTTTGTTGCCCTGCTTGACCAGGAAAAGATCAATCCACTTTTCATTGCTTTCCCGCACATCCATTTAACCAGCCATACAGAAGCCGTTCTGCGTCAGTTTCAGGACCAGGTTACCCAGTTCCCGGAGGTATTGGAATGTTATCATTTGACCGGAAATGTAGATTTTATGCTGAAGATTGTTTTACCGGATATGCATGCGTACAACAACTTTTTAAGAGAAAAACTGGCCAGCTTACCCAATATTGGAAATGTGCACAGTTATCTGGTACTTTCTCAGGCCAAACACGATACAGCCTTCCCTTTGTAAAGCTTTATGGCTGCACAATAGTTAAATTGATGCCTTTATCTTCCAGCATTTCTACCAATGCAGGAGAAATTCCGCTGTCGGTAATAATATGCTGGATCTGATCCAGCGCACAGATTTTACCCAAACCTCTTTTACCAAACTTTGAGCTGTCAGCCATCACCACCGTAACCTGTGCTGCGGTCATCATTCGCTGGTTTAACCGGGCTTCCATCAAACTTGTGGTGGTGAGCCCCATTTCCATATCAATACCATCTACGCCCATAAACAACATACTGCAAGACACATCGGCCAGGATCTGCTCTGCATATGGCCCCATTACAGATGATGAGTTTTGACGGAGCTGCCCACCCAGCTGCAGTACCTCCACATGCTGATGATGCGACAATTCCAGGGCAA
>NZ_DATMRL010000405.1:0-12852 GCF_035566355.1 Pedobacter sp. | reverse complement strand
CTGAGACTGTTATTCGGGCAAATAATTATTGATTCGTCCTAAATACATCTACCTATGAAAAAAACATCAATCTCCTAATTTAACCTCTACCAAGATGTCAAAACAAGGATTAAGACCCTGTATAAACCTATATGTTCAGCTTCTGGATATCCTGGCAGATAGCTCCATTGATATTCCAGCATCTATGCGTGTCAGAGCTGAAAAAGCTTACCAAAACTTATCGAGTTTTCTTTTTGAAATAATTTTATCTCAGAAAGGAGATCTGGAGCATAAAAGGTCGGTCATTAAAAAGTTTCTTTTTTTATTACTATCCAGAAGCTCGGGAATCCTTAAGAAATATGATATAGATCCATCCCATCCGGGTTCTACTTTGGATCTACGTCAATCCATCCTGATGGAAATCAGGACCGGTTTACTCCGCATCTTTCACCTCATTATTTACCAAGGGCTGGAAGACATCTTCCTGGAACTGAATCTGGTGTATCGTCGAATTTTAAAACACAGTTTATGAAAGAGAATTTTATCCCTGAAGAACTGGTTAAAGCTTTCCTGGAGCATGTGGACGGGAAACCATTTACGCTACCAGAGATTGCAGTGGCTTTGGACCTAGATGAGGAAACAGCAGTAAGCATTCTGATCTATGTAATAGAAAACAAGCTGCTTGATGTGATTTGTACCTGGGTACCGAATAAAAAGTAAAAGGATGTTGCAGGAAACGAATACTTATACAGAGCGCTTTAGACTATTCGATTTAGACTACTGGCCTCCGGCCTTTAAGCGATTAAAGGTATTGCAATCTTTGATTGAACTGGATTTTAGGTATAACCGGGATATTTCTGTGTATGCAGTTAAAATGGATACCAGCATTCATGCTTTGAACAGATTTGCAAAGGCTTATTTGGGTAGATCGGTTTATGAGTTGCTGCAGGACAGGATTTACCGGGAGGCTTTGTATTTGCTGCAGTATACGAAGCATTCGGTCAAGGAGATTTCGGAGCTGCTGGGGTTTAGTGATACCCCGTATTTCAGCAGGTGGTTTAAACAAAGGGCAGGACAGACGGCTAAAGCGTATAGAAAGGGGCTAATGGGCTAACCCCTTTTTTTAATCCTGTATTCAATCAAATTTTTGCCAAGAATTATTATAAATCTAACCAAATACAAATTTTATGATCAAAACTAATGACCTGGTCCAGTACTTCTGGACCCACGCAAATCTCATCACCACCAAAGAAGGCGTGGAAGCTGCGCTTCATGGGGATCAACTTATCGAGGTAAGTGTGATGCTCCGCAACCATGAAGAAAATGTAGTGCGGCTGCAACTGAGAAGTGCTTTTACTTCGCCATTGAGATTCATTGAAGCCTTTAACCTTCAATACCCTGAAGATATTAAAAAGATCAGCATGGAAAACCTGATGATCTTGTATAAAAACGGGAAGGCGGAACTGTGTGTAACGGAATTCTAATAAACAACAAAATATAACTAGACCTATCCTATAAAAAAACTAAACTTATTAAATTAATGAAACTCAAAAAACCTGAAAAGGAGCTGATGGAAATCGTTCCGATGAATCCAAATACCATAGCTAAACTCCTCGAAATACTGAAACCAATTAAGAACCTTGGCCTGCCATTTGATAATTACCTGAAAAGTGTAATGGTTGCCAAACGTTGCCTGGGCACTCATGATATCCATGAAGAAGGCAAGATCATCAAAAGTGCTTATTATATTTCCAGTGGTTTTATCATCGCTTATTACTATACCAAGACTGGTGAACTGCGGGTGGTCAAGATATTTGGGCCCGGTTATATTGCTGCGGGCAATGGTTTTCTAAACCATAAAGTATCCAAATATAATCTGATGATCTTAAAGGGTACCCTGGTGTTGGAAATTACCTATGATCAAATGCAAAATGGTTATGCAGAGGTTCCGGGAATGCAGGAACTGGCTTTGTTAACCAAGGAAGATCTTTACGACGAAGACCTGCAGCTGGCAGAAATGTTGAGTAAAACCGGTGAAGAAAGGATACTTGAGTTTTACAAGCGGTTTCCAACATTGCTGAAGCTACCGAGGCTGCTTCAAGATAAGTATATAGCCAGTTTGTTGCACCTTTCTGTACCCAGGTTACAACATATCCGTGTTGACTTGTTTAACAGGGGTTTGTTACCTGTAAAATAGTTCCCGGTTTGCAGGTGCTGGTGGTTCTGGCATCTGCTCACATCACATTACGGAACAAGTTTTTATCATGTTTGAAGCTTACCTCTTTTAATATGAATTCGGCATCCGGCTGGTTCCCCCTGGAGCCGTTAACTATTCCTTTAGCGGTGAGGTTGATCAGGATTTCGTTTTCTTTTAGGTCTATAATTTCAATGCGCAGTTCTTCTATGTTCTCATGCTGAAAATAATAGATATTGGACAGCACCTCTTCACGCTGCTCATCATAGCCCTCTTCCTGATAAATAATCCTGCCTTTCCATAAGTCAATATCATCGGACGGGAGGATTGCTGTGGCTTCAAAATTTGGTTTTGCATTGATGATCTCCTGCAATTTATCGGCCCGTTTAATGGCTGCACTGGTCTCGAAGCTCAGTGTTAATTCCCAGATGTCATCTTCAGCTTTGTAGACATTGTATTTGGCGTCCTTTATCTGGAATTCTTCTGTACCAAATTCTGCATGGACAATAGTAAACAGATCTTTTTTCATTTTAGTGGCAGGTTGATATTCGAAATTACATATTCTGCGGGTTATCGCAGCAACATTTTTCTGACTTGTTTATCTGTGTTTATTGTCTTTGAAATAATTGGTTAAAACGGCTATATAGCTGTGTAGTATGTTTTTGTGCTCGTTATTTTTGAGTATATCAAATTAATTAACTCTGTTATGAATATTACGCATCTCGGTTACCCATTTACATTTCGAATTAAAGTAAACACTGCAGCCTTTCTTGGCCTGGTTAGCCCTGGCTTTGGTGTGGTCGGTTAATACCTGCGGGTGCCAGTGGTTCTGGTACCCGTTTGTTTCTTTCTGAATATTCGCCGCGGTGCACAGCGGGAGTAGAGTATATAATTCATCCATTTATTCATTTAAAAAACAAATTATGAAAAAATCGTTCAAAGCGGCTTTAATGGTCGTGCTGTGTGCTGGCGGATTGACCGCAGCTTTTGCTTTTAACAAATCGACGTCTGTTCAAAAGGTGGGTTTAATTGCTTATACGTACAATTTGGGTACGTCTACTGGTGCGAGGAATGCGTCTAACTGGACGCAGGCTACGGGTTCTACGCCGAGTTGTGGGGCTGCGGGTTCGGTGCCTTGTAAGGTTGTGTTTGATTCTTCGGTGTATCCTACGTTGCAGGATTACATCAACGATCAGCATTTTGCGAGTGATGCTGAGGTGGCTTATGGGCCTGGTGTGGTGAGTAAGCAGTAACCTTTTGTGAAAAATATGTTTTCTGATCGCGCTGAGCCTTACAGGCTCAGCGCGATCAGAAAACATATTTTTCTTGGGTGCAGACTTGTATTGTGTGTAATTGTATGCCGCCATTACCTCCTCCTCCTTTGGATCCGGATATTTTAGACATCTTGCTTCGGTTAGAGGGAAAGGTGGATTCGTTGGAAAATAAGGTGTGTTTAATTCTGGTTAGGGTTGCGCCGGAAACTGGGGTTTTGCCTGTTGATGATGAATGGTTGACGGCCAGGCAGGCTATGGAGTTTTTGTATATGGAGGAGAGGACGTTTTATAGGAGGAAGAGTGAGGTGCAGGGGAAGTGGGTGGTGAGGAGGGTGGGGAAGAAGTGGTTGTATTTGAAGTCTTCTTTGTGAAAAATAAGATTTCTGATGTCGCTGAGCCTTACAGGCTCTGAGGCTCCATCATGAAATCCTATTTTTCTTGGGCGCAGACTGGAGGGGGTGGCCGGGGAGGGTGGAGAGTTGGGTTGGGGTGTTTTTGGGTGTAAATAACGCTTAAATATTTCTTTGTATTATACTTTTGGATTTTATTGGTTAATATTTTTTATTTTAAATATCTCTGTATAAGTTTGCTTAACCAACGAAAAACGAATGGCAAAAAAAGCAGATATATTATGGAAGGGGATACTCGAAGATGTATTCGAAGACTTCCTTTGTTTTATTTATCCGAGTGCAAGGGGGATTATTGATTTTAGTAAAGAACCTGAATTTTTGGATAAGGAACTGGAACAGGTTTTTCCGCCGGAGAAGGATCAATTCTCTCCTAAAGTAGTGGATAAGCTGGTTAAGTTAAGAACGCATACAGGAGAGGAGGAATGGATTTTACTGCATATTGAGGTGCAAGGCAGATATGATAGCGACTTTAATAAAAGGATGCTTCGGTACTACTACCGTATTTTGGATAAGTATCAAAAACCTATTACTGCTTTTGTGATTTTTACTGAGTCTACAACACTTGACCGGATCAACCATTATGAAAGAAACTTTATGGGTACCCGATTATTTTACCAATTCAATACCTTGAAAATCTCGCAGCAAAAAGACGAGGACCTGTTGGCCAGCGATAATCCTTTTGCATTGGTTGTACTTAGTGCGAAAACTGCTTTTTGTGGGAAAAAACTGGGAACTGATGTTGAAAGGGACAGGGTTTTGAGAGAACTTAAACTGACGATTGTAAAGGCGTTGCATGCTAAGGGTTATCCGGAACATAAAATTACGAAGATCATGAACTTTTTAAGGTTTTATGTGAACTTTGAAACAGAGGAAATTAACAATATCTTTGAACAGGATATACAAACCATTACTGAAAAAACGACAACAATGGGTATAGAAGAATTATTATTGGCGAGAGCAAAACACGAGGGATTAAAAGAGGGGGAGAAGAAGTTAATAGCTGAAAAAAGAAAAGCTCTAGCAGAGAAAAAACAAATTGCGCAGATACTGAAGCAAAATGGTATTGAATGGAACATTATTGCCGAGTCGACTAAATTACCTCTCAGCCTCATTCAATCGTTGTAGATGTAGGAAAAGGTTTTTTGGAGCATTAAGTTCAATATAATATTTGAATAAGCCGGGGGAGAAATTCTTGCGGCTTTTTTTGTGAAAAATAGGATTTCTGATGTCGCTGAGCCTTACAGGCTCTGAGGCTCCATCATGAAATCCTATTTTTCCTGGGTGTAGACCGGGGAGGGTGGAGAAAAGGCAATGGAAAAATAAGGTAGAAATGGCTTTACTTGAAATCTTCTTTGGTTCAGTATAGGCTTTTTCGTTAAGTTAACTGTTTTACAGGGTATTGGTGAGATATGTAATTGTATTTATTAAATTTGTGTAATTGATAAAGAGATGATCATGAGTGATAAAGACGTAAAAAGACTTATTAATCTTGTTAAAGACGAATTAAAGAGAGAAACGACTAAAGAAGAGGCTTTGCAATCCTTAGTAAGTGCTGGTATTCTAAATAAAAAGGGGAAATACACTAAAAACTATCCAAACCTGGCAAGGCTTGCTGAGGCGCAGTATGTATAATGACAGACCAAATTTTATTCTTGGTTTTCATGGCTGCGATGAATCTGACTGTCATTCTTTATTAAATAGCTCTAGTAAAATCAAGTCCAGTAAAGAAGCCTTTGATTGGCTTGGCCACGGCATGTATTTCTGGGAAAATAATTATGAACGAGCTCTGATATGGGCGAAGGATAAAAAGAAAAGGGGTAAATTAAAAAATCCTGCTGTAATTGGAGCAATTATTCAACCAGGTCATTGTTGTGATTTTACCGATACGAAGTATATTGAAGTGATAAAAGCCTATTACAGATTGTTATCTGACAAGCATTATAAGGCAGGGGTTCCTTTACCAGTTAATAAAGACGTAAAACATGATCTTCATAAGGATCAACTGATGCGTGAATTGGATTGTACCACTATAGAATTTATGCATAACGGAATTTTAAACCAATTTAGCTCAGATGTGAACTCAAAAGGGTATAGTGAATTTCGATTGTTTGATTCAGTGAAAGGTGTATTTACAGAAGGTGGCCCAGCTTTTCCCGGTGCAGGTATATATAATAAAAGCCATATTCAAATTTGTGTAAGGAATTCAAATTGTATTAAAGGTTTTTTTCTTCCACGAACCAAAGCCGTTTGGCCTTAATTTTCGCTTCTATAATGAATATTTTGAGTAAATGTACCAGTGGAAAAATCAGTCCCGTGGTACCTACGTATGTCAAACACTGACAAAATCACTGTCAAACGCTGACAAAGTGCTTTGGGGTATAGGTGGTTAAATATTAGTGGTTTATGTTTGTTTCTGTAATTAGAAAGGTGGTACCGGTGCACAGGTACTGCGGGTCCTGCAGGCTAATTGATTACATAATTCACAAAAATGTTTAATTATAAAATCTCAAAGAAATGGGAACATATAAAAAGGGGATATTAAGTCCCTTCAGAGGAAAAATCGGGACGGTTATTGGAAGTGTCTGGAATGGGATATTCCACATGAAAAGTTTACCGGATATTACTCCGAACAGAAAGCCGACGACGGCTCAGTTGAATCAACAGATTGTCTTTGCTTTGATTACTAGTTTTTTAAAGCCTTTGAAAAGGGTGCTGGAAATCGGGTATCAATCTTTTACTAAGGGTGTGACGCCGGTTAATGCGGCTACGGGTTACCATCTTAAATTTGCGGTGACTGGTACGGCGCCTAATTATGAAGTGGATTATCCAAAGGTGATCTTTAGTGTGGGTGATCTGGAGGAGCCGAAGGAGCCTGGTGTTACGGCTACGGCTGGAACGGGGAAGATGGTCTTTGACTGGGGCGCCTTGATGGATTCGGAGGTGGGTAATCTGACAGACCGGGCTACTTTTGTAGCGTATAACCCGACGTTGAAGAAGTATACGACTATTCGCAATGTGATTGCGCGTAGTGCTTTAACTTACTCGCTGCAGTTGCCTGCGGCCTGGATAGGGCATGATGCGCATTTCTGGATGGCTTTTACCAGCCTGGATGGAAAGGTGGTGAGCAATAGTGCGTACGTGGGAATGAGTCCTGTACTTTAATTCTGGTATTGATCCGGCGGCTGTAAAGGCCGCCGGATTTGTTTTAAATCATCAAATGAAAAATCATGGCTAAATATAAAAACGGAATCACGGGTTCATTCTCGGGAAAGATTGGTCCGGTAGTGGGCGCTACTAACCGGGGGGTAGATTATATGCGTAGTCTGCCTGAAAAGATTACAAAACCTGCAAGTGTTGCGCAGCAAAACCGGAGGGTGATATTTGCTTTAGTGGTGGCTTGGTTAAGGCCTTTACAGAAATTGATCAATGTAGGATACCAGGTTTATACAGGTACTAAAACGCCTATGAATGGCGCAGTTTCCTATCATATAAGAGAGGCCGTTGTTCAGGATGGAACAGGTTTTAGCATTGACTTTGCAAAGGCCATTTTGAGCAGGGGTGAATTGCTTGTTTCTTTCATCAGGAGTGTAGTACTCCAAATGGATTCTACTTTGCATATCACCTGGGAAAACGGGCCTTTATCTGCCTTTTGCAAGGCCTCTGATCGGGCTGGTTTTGTGATCTACAATGTCAACAAAAAGAAGTTTGCTACTTTTAAAAATGTAGCTGCACGATCAGATTTGGCCGTTACGTTGAACTTGCCGAGGGGGTATGTTGATGACGTGTTGCATGGATGGATGCATTATGCAAATGAGAAAGGAGACCAGGTAAGTACGAGTGTGTATATGGGGCAATTGGCTGTTCAATAAAATAATAAATTATTATATATATTTGTTTAAAGTATTTGATCCGTACATACAGTAACATTCTCAAATAAAAAAGAGCTGGAATTAATATAATGCTATTCTGATGTACAACTATAAGAACCTTTCTGATCCGGAGCTCGTTGACTTGGCCAGAAAAGGTGACCATATCGCTTTTACGCAAATTTATGATCGTTATTGGTCTGTGCTTTATCTTCACGCAAAGAAAATGCTTCATGATGAAGAGGAGGCAAAGGATATTATACAGAATCTTTTCTACAATTTGCTCCAGGCCATACCTACCTTGAACTTTCAGATCTCTTTGTCTGCCTATTTATACAGGTCGGTAAGAAATATGGTTTTGGATGCAATAAGGCATCAGCAAACTGCGGCCAGGTACCTGGAATCTTTTAATCAAACTTTGCAGGAGAATCATTTAATTACCGACGATAGTGTTCGGGAGAGAGAACTCGAACGCCTGATTGAAAATGAAATCAAGCGGCTTCCTAAAAAAATGAGGGAGGTCTTTCTTTTGAGCCGGAAGGAACATTTATCTCATAAACAAATCTCAGATCGCCTGGGGATTACCGAACATACTATAAAAAGTCAGATCGGTAATGCCATTAAAATTTTAAGGATGAAAATCAATGTTGTTCTGATTGTTATCCTTTACGGATATTTTTTTTAAAAATTTCTCATACCATGGCACTACTTATACGTCATAGATGTAAGAAGGCAAGATAAATGATATGGAAGAAGCTGAATTTAAAAATTTACTGGGAAAATATCTGGAGGGCAATTGTACCAAGGAAGAATTGATTGCCCTGGAAACCTGGTATATTAAAGAAGGTAACAAAGACCATATTCAGGATAGGGGGCTTAATGATGCAAAAGAAGTGATCTGGAATCGCTTGGTAGCGCGTTCGGGAACGCAGTTGTCTGAGGTTAAGAAAGACAATAAGGAACGTTCTTTGTAT
Organism: Pedobacter sp.; assembly: GCF_035566355.1. Classification (GTDB taxonomy): domain Bacteria; phylum Bacteroidota; class Bacteroidia; order Sphingobacteriales; family Sphingobacteriaceae; genus Pedobacter. The sequence goes on along the minus strand of NZ_DATMRL010000405.1, from coordinate 4,155 downwards.
TGGAAACTTGGAATCGCTTCGTCAATTTTAATTGTACTCACGGCAGGATTTTATTCTTATAGGGCTTATAGAAATAGCCAGACATTTAAAACATCTTCTCTCAGGACAGAAAATATACTTCCGGGTGGCAATAAAGCAATCCTTACCCTTTCCAATGGGGCTAAGGTGGTTCTTGATGAAACTCATAATGGTCAGCTGGCTAAAAATTCAGGTATACAGATTGTTAAATTGTCTGATGGACAGTTGCTGTATAAAATGTCAGATAGAAAAAATTCAATGGGTTCAACGGACTACAATACTATTGAAACGCCACTGGGTGGTCAATATCAGATTATTCTGGAAGACAATACTAAAGTTTGGCTCAATGCTGGTTCTTCCTTAAAATATCCAGTGGTTTTTAATGCTAAAAGAAGGGAAGTTGAGCTGACAGGTGAAGGTTATTTCGAGGTTTCAAAAGATAAACAAAGAAGGTTTTTAGTAAAGACAGAAACGGAGCAGGTAGAAGTTTTTGGAACGCATTTTAATATCAATGCTTATAAAAATGAGCATCTTGTAAAAACCACACTGCTTGAAGGTAGTGTGAAGGTTTCTAAAAAGGGAACTGAAGGCTTTGCATTTCTTGAACCCGGTCAGCAATCAGAATTCAGCAAGGGCAAATTTCAGATTGTACATGTAGATGCGGAAGAAGCGATTGCCTGGAAAAATGGATATTTTGTATTTGACAACGATGACCTGCAGACTGCCTTAAGAAAGGTGGCCAGATGGTATAGTGTTGACATAGAGTATAAGGAAGAACTGGGAGATGTTCAGATTGGTGGATCTGTTTCTAAATTCTCCGACATTAACAAAGTATTAAGTGTATTACATCTTACAACAGGGTTGAATTTCAAAGTAGAAGGAAGGAGGTTAATCGTCAGTCGTTAAAATTTTAAACCTTGCATGAAGGTCAAAGGCGGTGGAACGCCTCTGACCAATTTAATTGCAGCCTACAGCTTATCAATCTATAAACCAATTAAACAAACCAAATATATGAATTTCAAACATATTATGGGCTGGACAATCTATGTCCGTCCGGATTTAAAACGATATCTGATTATGAGGATTTCACTAACTTTTATTTTGATCACATTTGTGTTTCTGCAAATGAGTATTGCTGCCTCTGGTCAGAATATAAGTTTAAACGAAAAAAATGCCAACCTGAAAGAGGTCCTGAAAAAGATCAGAAAGCAAACGGGTTATACATTTATTTTTCTCAATAATATTATCCGGAATTCCAGACCGGTCAATATCGTTGCAGACCATCAGGACATCAGTTCTGTATTAGAAGCCACGTTTAAAGACCAGCCCTTAGATTATGTGGTCAATAACAAGACCATTATCATTAAAGCTAAAATACCAACGTTTATAAATCAATTTCCCCTTATCTTCAAGATGGATGTTAGAGGTAAGATTGTTGATGAAACGGGTGGTCCATTGCCGGGTGCAAGTATAAAGGTTAAAGACAGTAATGTGAGTACCACCTCTGACATCAATGGTTTATTTAGCCTGAAAGGTATTCCTGATCACTCTATCATTACGGTGTCTTTCATTGGATATCAGAGCATCGATTTAAAAGCAGAGTCTGGTGAGCAAATGCTGATCAGATTATCGCCCGTAGTATCTGTTCTGGGTGATGTGGTGATTGTGGGCTATGGTACCCAGAAAAAAGCCAACCTTATCGGGTCGGTATCGCAATTAAGCGCGAAGGATATTAATGACCGTCCGGTAACCTCATTATCCAATGCCCTGACCGGGCAAATGCCAGGGATCTCTTTGATACAAAGAAGCGGCCAGCCCGGAAAAAGTGGTGCAGCGATGCAAATTCGCGGCGTAGGTTCATTTGGGTCAATATCAAGTGCATTTATTTTGGTTGATGGAATTCCTGTGAATTCTTTTGACGATATAGACCCGAATGACGTAGCCAGTATTTCTGTGCTCAAAGATGCTTCAACGGCTGCTATCTATGGTTCAAGGGCAGCAAACGGGGTTATCCTTGTGACCACAAAAACAGGTGCCACTTCAAAAGGAAAGCTAAAGATCAATTACAATGGCTATGCGGGTTTACAACGGGCTACTGCTTATCCCGATTTTGTAGACTCCTGGGAATATGCAAGTTTGTTGAATGAGGCTTTGCCAGGTACTTATACACAGGCGCAGATCCAAAAATTCAAGGACGGCTCAGATCCGGACAATTATCCTAATGAGAACTATGTCAAGGATGTTTTTAAAAAATCAACGCTCCAGACGGCTCATAACCTGGGCATTTCCAATAATACAGAAAGTACAACGTATTTGCTGTCTGCGGGCTATTTGTATCAAAATGGCATTGTGGAAAAAAATGATTATACCCGTTATAACCTGCGTCTGAACATGACCAATGATTTCAGTAGGAAATTGAAACTCACCACCCGTTTGTTTGGGGCTAAATATGTAGATAATCAGCCGGCGCCTCCAGCTACGCTCGACTGGACAGATATGCTGACCAGTATTAGTCAGGTGATCAGGGTTCCTGCTATTTATCCGAACCGGCTGAGCAATGGTGACTATGGGCTTGGTGTTGTGGCTAAGGGCACTCCGGTTTCTTATTTTGACAATGACTCTTTTTACAAAAACAGGCAAACGGATCTTTTGGCAAACCTGAAGTTAGACTGGGAGGTGATCAAAAACCTCAAACTTTCACTGATAGGTGGTTATACGCAATTAACCGGTGAAGCACAACGCTTTTTAGCCAACCAGCGATTAAACAGCACGGTTACGCTCGGACCCGGGAGTTTAAACCAAAGTACCTTAAACAATTCTTATAAAACCTTCCAGCAACTGGCTGAATATAAAAAAGAATTTGGAAAGAATGAATTGGGAATCCTTGCAGGCCACTCTTATGAATACAACAGTTCAGGTAGCCTTTCTGCTAACCGTACCGGCTATAACAGCAATATTTTAACGCAATTAAATGCAGGAGATGCCAGTACACAGAAGAACAGCGGGACTGCAGCTGAATATACCCTGGATTCTTATTTTGGAAGGCTGAACTATAACTATGCCAACCGTTACCTTGCCGAGTTTACCTTAAGATACGATGGCTCTTCCAGATTCCCTGCAAATTCTAAATATGCTACTTTCCCTGCGGGGGCTGTTGGATGGAGAATTTCAGACGAGCCATTTTTAAAAGATAAAATCAGCTGGTTAACCGATCTTAAAATTAAAGCTTCTTATGGAACGCTGGGCAACCAGAATATTGGAAACTATGCTTACCAGGATGTATTTACTTCTGGTTATAATTATCCTATCGGAGGCTCATTGTCAACTGGTGTTGCCAATACGACACTGGTAGATCCTACCATCAAATGGGAATCGACCACAATAAAGGATCTGGGTATAGATGGTAGCTTGTTTAAAGGGAAACTGAATTTCAGCGCCACCTATTTCGACAGGTATACTTATGATATCCTGGTGAGTCCGGCTGCAAGTGTTTCCAGTGTACTGGGCTTTGGTGTAGGCGTTCAGAACTCGGGGAAACTGAGTAATAAAGGCTGGGAATTTACCCTGGATTATAAGAATACCATCGGCGCCTTTTCGTATGGCATTAATGGAAATTTCTCCATCATAAACAATAAGGTACTTGATCTGGGGGTTGGAAATATCAACCAGCCGAATGGAATGGTTGGAAATGGTTCGTCTCTTTTCATCAATTATCCGATGAATGTTTATTATGGTTATCAGACCGATGGTTTATTTGCAGATCAGAACAGTATTGCCAATTATGCCAATCAGAAAGCAATCAACCCAAATGTACAACCTGGCGACATCCGATACAAGGATGTCAGTGGTCCAAACGGTGTACCTGACGGGAAAGTAGACGCTGTTTATGACCGCACGGTACTGGGCAGTCAGATCCCAAAATACACTTATGGTTTCAACCTGTCTGCCAGTTACAAAAACTTTGACCTGTCTGTGCTCCTGCAGGGAATCAGTCATGTAAATGGTTACCTGGATAATTTTGCGGGCTGGGCATTTTATGGCAATGGTAATATTCAAAGGTACCAGGCCGATAACCATTGGTCGGTAGCTCATCCAGATCCAAATGCCAAGTACCCCAGACTGGAAAGTATTTCAAAT
>NZ_DATMRL010000404.1:0-6004 GCF_035566355.1 Pedobacter sp. | reverse complement strand
ACTGCCATTTGCACCGCTTTCCGAAGGGCTGCAATTTTGTTATTTACTTCGTTCAGTTCATTCTCCGCAACAGAATCTGCCACAATACCGGCACCCGCCCTGTAATGCAGCTCATTGTTTTTACTCATAAAGGTCCTGATCATAATGGCATGGTTAAATTCTTCATTAAAGCCCATATACCCGATAGCTCCCGCATAAAAATTACGCCCTAATCCTTCATATTGATCAATCAGCTGCATCGCCTTATATTTTGGAGCTCCACTTAAAGTCCCCGCCGGATAGGTATCCGCCACAACTTTAATTGCTGAGGTTCCTTTCTGCAGATTTCCGCTCACCTTTGATACCAAATGGATCAGGTGAGAATAATACTGAACCTCTTTAAAAGATTTCACCTGTACCTGATTACAATGTCTGCTCAAGTCATTCCTGGCCAGATCGACCAGCATCACGTGTTCTGCGCTTTCTTTAGGATCCTGCTCCAATTTTCTGGCAATTTCAGCATCCTCCTCATCATTTCCGGTGCGTTTAAAAGTACCTGCGATCGGAAAGATATTTGCCGTGTTGTTCTTAATGGTAATCTGGGCCTCTGGCGATGAACCAAAAAGCTTAAAGTCCCCATAATCAAAATAGAACAGATAAGGAGAAGGATTGATCGAACGCAAACAGCGGTATACATTAAATTCATCACCAGAAAAACCCTGCTTAAATGCTCTTGATGGAACTATTTGAAAGACATCCCCTCTTAAGATATGCTTCTTCATCTTCTCCACAATATCCATAAAACCCTGGTCTGTCAAATTGGAGCTTTCTTCGCCCTCTATCTTAAAATTATATTCCGGGAAATTTTTATTCTGGATCAGGTATTCGATCTTTTCCAGATCTACATTTTCTTCGCCATTAAAACTGTTGTTGAACAATGTGATCTCGTTGCGAAAATGATCAACCGCAATGATATATCGGTACACATGGTACTGCATCACAGGAATAGTCTCCTGCTCAGGAGCAGTGGCCGTCAGAGAAATATCCTCAAAATGTTGCACAGCATTCCAGGTAAAATAGCCAAAAAGCCCGGAGGAAATATAACGGCCATCTGCATCTGATTTATGATCAAATTTAGATTTAAATGCATCTATCTCTTCAATAAGATTAAAATCAGTTTTCTCCTCCCTGCTCCCGTCCGGATAGTAGACAGACAGCACCTCGTTTTTCAGTACAATGCCGGCTACCGGGTCTGCACAAACATAACTTACAGAATTTTCCCTGCTGTGATAGTCAGAGCTTTCCAGCAAGATGGTATTGGGGAATACATCTCTTAACCGAAGGTAGATACTCACCGGAGTGGTCGTATCTGCGAGCCTCTTTTTGAAAGAAGTGCGGATCGTAATGTTGCCTTTCATAAATTATTTATAACATCATTTTTAAAAATCAAAAAAGTCCAAATACAAAAAAACCCGACGTTGTGTAACGTCGGGTTAGAAATGTGGTTGGTTTAGGTTGATAAACTATAAGGTACACAAAGCTGCGACGAAACTCTTTTCGGAATTACCACGCCACTGCCATGTATGTATATTGTTGATCATGAGCAACAAAAATATAAATAAAACTTAGAAGTCAAAATAAAATTGTAAAATTTACGATACTCCAAAGAATGAACGGGAAACATCGGCCCTTGTCATGGCATAGATTGCCGCAACGATGATCACCAAGGCCAGTGTAAAATAAATTGCAATGGTTTTATGTTTAGCCGCCGGATGATCAAACCGTTTAGAGCGGGCATTACCCACAGTTATTAAAATTACAGCAAAGATCATCATACTAATGTGCTCCATTTTCCAGTATCTGGCCATCGCCACTGAACTGTCCGCTTTGTACCAGTTGTTCATGAAATAAAGAATCAAGCCCATAAGCAACTGTATATGAGAACTGATCAGCGTAAAAACATTCAGCTTTCTATTGCCTTCTGTATACGCTTTTTTGCCCAACCAGCCTGAAAAGGCATTGACAATAGCAACAATAAGGAGAATTAACACTACATAGCGCCAACCTGAGTGCGCACTTTTTAAGATTTCACTTAAACCCATAACTTTTTTCTTTCAAATCTAACCAATTCCTTCTTACGGCAAAAATTTACGCTTTAATTTACATTAAGTCCACTCTCTACTTCTCAACTCCCTGCTTTTCTCAACTCCCTACCCGGATCACCACCCTCCTCTGCAATTTGCTACGAAAAATTCTCGTACGCTGCGGAAAGACCTCAGAGATCTGCGGCTTCTTCAGCCGCCTGATATCGTTAGTCTTGAAGCAGCTGTACAGAATTTTTCGAACAATTCACCTCTACTTATCCAAACCGCTCTCGGTTTTCCCTCTCAAACGCTTCGCGTCCCGAAGGCTCTTATGAAGCATCCATTCAATCTGGCCATTAACACTACGAAATTCATCAGCAGCCCATTTCTCAATAGCCTTCATTGTCTCTGCGTCAATTCTCAATGCAAATGATTTCTTTTCGGCCATCTTTACTGATTTAAAGTTCCTGTATTAATCACCGGTTTGGTTTCACTATCCCCACAAAGCACCACCATTAAGTTACTTACCATGGCCGCTTTCTTATCCTCATCAAATTCTATAATATTCTTTTCCGAAAGCAGGTTTAAAGCACTTTCCACCATTCCGACAGCGCCTTCAACAATCTTGTGTCTCGCTGCAACCACCGCCGAAGCCTGCTGCCTTCTCAGCATAGAATGCGCAATTTCAGGTGCATAAGCCAAATAACCGATCCTGGACTCGATCACTTCTATACCAGCGATCTCCAAACGCTCTGCCAGCTCATTTTCAAGGGCACGGTTCACATCGTCAAAATTTGTACTTAAGGTTACAGTAGCCGTTTCATCTTCAAAATGATCATAAGGAAAAGAACCTGCCAGCTTACGTACCGCAGAATCTGACTGTATTTTAATAAAGGCACTGTAATTATCTACCTCAAAAGCCACTTTAAACGTATCTCTAACCCGCCAAACCAAAATCACACTGATCAGGATCGGATTACCCATCTTATCGTTCACCTTAATTTTCTCGCTTTCAAAGTTCCGCGCACGCAGTGAATAAGTAAAACGGGTAAACAATGGATTGATCCAGAACAAACCATTTTGCTTTACACTTCCCCTGTATTTTCCAAACAACAACAATACCTTAGAACTGTTCGGGCTTACAATGATCAGGCCCTTGGCAATTAAAATAATAATCAAAGCCGAAGCGATAATCAATCCAACGGATTGCGTTACTATACCAAAGGCCAGCAGACCTGCGGCAAGAATCAGAATGACTATAGCAACATAGCCATTAAAAGGATTTACAGTACTTTCTGTTTTCATATTGCTCAATATTTAAATGATATTAAATTGATATCATAAACATAGACAAAATCTTCCTGATTTTGTTTCCTTTTTTATATAAAAAAATAAAATATTATAAATTCATATTCAGATAGGGCTAACAAAACACATACAGATGTGTCTAATAATTAAAGTGTTGAAGCATGAACTATCAGGAAATCCGTCCTCCGGACCATCTTAAAGAACACATCAGGTATTGCTGGACGCTGGAAAGCACCCATACAGAAACCAGCATCACCCCCTTCAGAACAATAGCCGACGGCTGTCCGGGCCTCATCTATCAGCCAAAAAATGCGGGGACCCTTTACCAGGGAGATAAACAGCTATCTGATCTGTTCCTTTTCGGGCAAAGCACCCGCTATGCCGAACTACAGCTCTCCGGAAATTTCCAGGCCATTGGCATCCATTTTTACCCCAATGCCTTAAAAACATTATTTGGTCTTCCGGCGGAAGAACTCACGGACTCCTGTTTAAATCTGGAGGAGCTCATCCAAAAGAAACATCCGGCGCTCTCAGACCAGCTTTTATATTCACATGCAACAAAAGATCAGCTTGAAATCCTCTTTCATTATCTGGATATGGAGCAACAAAGCAGCTTTCATTTGCAGGATTTCACCATGAAATATGCACTCACACAAATCGTCCAATCCAGAGGATTTGCCTCATTAAAAGGACTGCAAGACCACCTTGGCCTGTCAGAGCGAAGCATGGAAAGAAAATTCAAAGCCTATACCGGTATCTCACCAAAACTATTCTCCAGAATTTGCCGGTTCCAGGCCTCTTTAAAACAATTAAGAAATCATGAATACGATAAATTTTCAGATATAGCTTATGAAAACAACTACGCTGATCAGTCACATTTCATTCGCTCCTTTAAAGAATTTGCAGGTTTTTCCCCTTTTCAATACCAAAAAAAATCATTTGAAATCGTCGAAAACCTAAACCAGCTCAGCCCTTCATAAAACCTGTCGGTTTTGTTCTATTTTGTCCATCAGGCATCCCCTAGTTTTGAAGTAAAAATTAAAATTATGGAAAGCAAAGACAAACTCATTTTGGTACTTGGAGGTACCGGTAAAACAGGTAAAAGAATCGCAGAACAGCTTAGCCAACTCGGTCTGGAAGTAAGAATCGGCTCAAGGTCTGCCATTATCCCTTTTGATTGGGATGACGAGCAAACATGGACTCCGGCGCTCCAGGATGTTCATGCGATCTATCTCTCCTTCCAACCGGATCTCGCCGTACCAGGAGCCCCAGACTGCATCCGGGCATTTACTTCCCTCGCCAGCCGGAAAGGGGTAAAGAAAATCGTTCTGCTGTCGGGCAGAGGAGAACCGGAAGCTGAACAGTGCGAGGAAATTGTAAAGCAAAGTGGTTTGGACTGGACCATTCTCCGGGCAAGCTGGTTCGCCCAGAATTTCAGCGAAAGTTTTCTTATGGACCCCATATTAGCTGGTCACGTCGTACTGCCTACCCGAGACATCAGAGAACCATTCATTGATGCCAATGATATTGCCGAGGCGGCTGTGGCCGCATTTATCAGCAATGAACACCAGCATCAACTCTACGAACTAACAGGTCCGCGCCTTTTAACATTTCCTCAAGCCATTGAAGAAATAGCCTGTGCTCTGGAAAAACCGATTATCTATGAACAAGTTTCCCTTCAGGCCTATGCAGATTTACTCCGGTCTTTTGAGGTTCCCGAAGAATACATCTCCTTACTCCATTATCTCTTTTCAGAAGTGCTGGATGGAAGAAATGCGTACCTTACCGATGACCTGGAACGCATGCTCAAAAGGAAACCAACAGATTTTTCGGAATACATCAAAAAAACAATCGAATCCGGGATTTGGAAAAGTTAGGATAACTACGAATTAACGCTCTCTGTGCTTCTGTTTCTCTCCTTATAAAGAAGCAAACAAATTAATGCCGAAAAAGCACAAACCGTCATAATCAATGGCATAGGTAAGGTCGATTTTTCTGGAAACAAACTGACTATTACAGAAGCCACCGCCCCTAATCCCATCTGCGAAGCCCCCATTAAGGCAGAAGCGCTGCCCGCATTTTTACTAAAGGGTGCAAGAGAAAGCGCAGCCGCATTTGGATTAATCAAGCCCAGACAAGCCAGGTACAACGCAATAAAAGCAATAGTACTATACAAATTAAGCAAGCCCTGATGAGCCGCGATTAAGAACAATGCGCTGCACAATGCCTGTGCCACCAAAGCAAAGGAAACAATCTTCTTACTGCTAAACCACCTCAGCATCAAACTATTTACCTGACTGGAACCTATAAAAGCGACAGACAATAAGGCAAATATCCATCCATATCCCGTTTTGCTTACCCCATACAGGTTCATAAATACGATAGGTGATGCCGATACATAAGCAAACAGACCTGCGAAAGCCAGAGAAGCAATCAATGCATAAGTATAAAACTGACGCTCGGCTATAACCGTTAAAAAACTTCTGATAATTGGCCCCGGTTTCAACGAATATCCAGGATCTGGCCGATAACTTTCCGGCAGAAAAAAGAAAGCAGACAAGAGCATCATCAAGGCCATCAGCGCCAGAAAAACAAATACATAGGGCCAGCCCAAACCAGCAATCAGATACCCT
>NZ_DATMRL010000403.1:0-20800 GCF_035566355.1 Pedobacter sp. | reverse complement strand
GAAAAGCAAGTTGATAAGTTTCGCCTTCTGTATAAAATTTTTTAAGGCGGGCATTCTTTATAGTGTCTGTATAGGACGAAAATTTACCGGCAAGATAGAGCTGGTATTGATCATTAAGCTCCTTTTTTTTATTGTAATTACTTTCTACAAAAATCTGGTCGGGCCTGTATTTTTTTACAATTAAATCTGTTATTTGTTCTAAGCCAAGTTGATTTTCTTTAGATAGAATATCTCTGCTAATTGATTTAACAGCATCATTTCCCGGGTTATTGAAATGATATGTGCCAATTAAGACAACGTTTACTTTCTTTTGTGAATAGGAATTTAGGAAGGAAAGTAGAAAAAAGGATAAAATAAGTGATTTTTGAAAGGAAAATTTTAGCATGTAATTTTTTAAAATAGCCTTTGTTTAGGCAATAGATGTAAGGTGTATTTTTATTGAATTACAAATTTACTAAATCTAAATGTATGCTCAAAAACGAAGAAAATAAAAATTAAGGATCACAATAACCGATAATAAGGCACGGGATTTAGATAGAGGTTAATTTAATAACCTGTATTCGTTTGGAGATACACCAACTCTTTGCTTAAACAACCGGCTAAAATGCTGCGAATATTTAAAGCCCAACTCATATGCAATTTCACTGATCGTCTTAGTATTCCCAAAAAGTTTATCTTTTGCTATATCGATTATCTTGTTCTGGATGTATTCCTGAGCCGATTTACCTGTTTCCTTTTTAATCAGGTCACCAAAATAGTTGGGTGATAAATGAAGTTCATCTGCGAAATAAGCCACCGAAGGCAAGCCTATACTATAAGGCTTTTCGGAAGCGAAATAGCTGTTTAACTCTTCTTCAAACTTCTCCAATATGCCTCTATTGACGTTTTCCCGGGTAATAAACTGGCGGTCGTAAAATCTTTCGCAATAATTGAGGAACAGTTCGATATTTGATGCGATCAACTTTTTACTATGCTTATCTACCGACTGGCTCAATTCACATTCAATCTTGGAAAAGCAGTCGAGAACGATCTTCCTTTCCTTTTTGGACAGATGCAGTGCCTCATTCGTTTTATAGGAGAAAAAACTGTATTCATTTAGGCTTTTGGCCAGCGATGTTCCCTTGATCAAGTCAGGATGAAATACCAGAGCATGTCCCATTGGCTGGTAAAGATCCACCTTGTTTTCCACATCGAGCACCTGCCCTGGAGAAATGAAAACCAGCGTTCCTTCTTCGTAATCATAATAATTACACCCATATTTTATATCACCGCAATGCACTTCTTTAAGGAAAATACAGTAAAGTCCAAATGTCATTCTTGACCCTGTCCTTTTGTTCGCTTTTGAGAAATCAATGATACTGACCAAAGGGTGCAATGTCTCGTGGTTATTGAAAGCATTGTACTGGCTTACGGTATCAAAAGTATATGCCTTTTCCATATTTATTGGTTCTTGTTGATACAAAAATAGACAATCTTACATACCCATAACTATACCCAATGTGCAATCAGTAATATTGGTAGCAAAATCCGTAATCTGTATACCAATTCACTCTAAATCAAATCAGAACTTTGTCCTATCCCAATCGTTTTACAAGAAATTAAAAAATCGATAGAAAATGAAAACAATAAAGCTGAACAACGGAGTAGAAATGCCAATATTAGGATTTGGTGTTTTCCAGATACCCGATGCCGCCGAGTGTGAAAGAGCGGTTATTGATGCTATTGAAACAGGTTACAGACTTATAGATACTGCGGCCTCTTATATGAATGAAACCCCGGTAGGTAATGCCATTAAAAACTGTGGCGTAGCCAGGGAAGAATTATTTATTACCACCAAGCTTTGGGTGCAGGACACCGGTTACGAAAAAACAAAAGCTGCATTCCAAAGGTCTTTGAACAGATTGCAGCTGGAATATTTGGATTTGTATCTGATTCACCAGCCATACGGTGATATTTTCGGGTCATGGCGGGCCATGCAGGAATTATACCACGAAGGAAAGATTAAAGCAATCGGCGTTGCCAACTTTCATCCTGACAGAATAATGGATCTCAGCATAAACAGTGGTTTCACACCTGCCGTTAACCAGATTGAAACCCATCCGTTTCACCAACAGATTGAAACCCAGAAATTTCTTTCTCAAAACAACGTACAGATACAGTCATGGGGTCCGTTTGCAGAAGGCAAGAACAATATATTCCACAATGAAGTTTTATCGGCTATTGGTGAAAAATACAATAAGTCGGTAGCACAGGTAATACTAAGGTGGTTAACACAGAGAGGTGTTATCGCCATTCCAAAGTCAGTCCGCAAAGAAAGAATGGCTGAAAATTTCAACATTTTCGATTTTGAACTGTCAGCCCAGGATATGCAGAACATCGCGACATTGGATACCAATACAAGCCTGTTCTTTGATCACCTTGATCCCGACAAAGTAAAATGGCTGAGCGAGCGCAAGCTGGATATATAACCCTAAATTAAAAAACAAAAATGAAAAATAGAATATTAGGAAACGGTGGTCTGGAAGTTTCCGCCATAGGTTTAGGCTGCATGGGGCTAAGTTTCGGATATGGTCCCGCTACGGATAAGCAGGAAGCCATTAAACTGCTGCGTAATGCCTTTGAAGCAGGGATTACATTTTTTGATACTGCCGAATGTTATGGCCCGTTTACCAACGAAGAATTATTAGGTGAAGCCCTAGTACCTTTCCGGGATAAAGTGGTGATCGCTACCAAATTCGGTTTTGAGGATGGTAATTCAAAAAAAGGCCTGGACAGCAGCCCTGCAAGGATTAGAACAGTAGCAGAAGCATCCCTGAAAAGGCTGAAAACCGATTATATCGACTTGTTTTATCAGCACCGTGTTGATCCCAATACACCTATTGAAGAGGTTGCCGGAACTATCCAGGATTTAATCAAAGAAGGCAAGATCAGACATTGGGGCTTATCTGAAGCCGGTGCAGCGACTATCCGCAGGGCACATGCGGTACAGCCTTTAACAGCACTGCAAAGCGAATATTCATTGTTCTTCCGCGAACCCGAACAAGAAATTATACCAACACTGGAAGAACTTGGGATTGGTTTTGTACCATTCAGCCCTTTGGGTAAGGGTTTCTTAACAGGCGCCATTAACGAAGCGACAAAGTTCGATCCAACGGATTTCAGGAATACCGTCCCCCGTTTTACGGAAGAAAACAGGAAAGCCAACCAAGTATTGGTAGACCTTGTGAAGGGCATTGCCGCGGTAAAGCAGGCAAGCCCCGCACAGATTGCATTGGCATGGTTGCTGGCTCAAAAGCCGTGGATAGTACCTATTCCCGGAACGACCAAACTACACCGCTTACAGGAGAACATCGGAGCTGTTGGTATCCAGTTGAACGATGCTGAACTGAAAGACATAGAAACAGCTTTGAAAGATATTCAGATTGTGGGTGCACGGTATTCCGAACAATTACAAAACAGAGTAGGGAAATAAAAACCAACGGATATGAAAAAGGAATTTATAAGGGTTATAGGGGCATTTGCTTTAGTATTAGCAGCATCAGTATCACTGAAAGCTCAAAACAAAATGAAACCATTAACCATTTCAGAACAAGGCAGCTTCGCTGTTGGTGGAACAATGACGACGGAGCCTGGAAGTTTTGACGTGAATAATGCACTGAAACCGCAGGGACAAACCTTTCATGGCGACCACGCTTATGTATTTTATCAGATACCTGTAAAAGTCCGTAAGTATCCTTTGGTTTTTCTGCATGGTGCGGGACAATCGAAAAAGACCTGGGAAACAACCGTGGACGGAAGAGAAGGCTTTCAGAATATATTTTTAAGACGCGGTTTTGGGGTTTACTTATTGGATCAGCCACGACGGGGCGAAGCAGGAAAAAGTACCGTTGATGTGACCATCAAGCCTGCCGCGGACGAGCAGTTTTGGTTTACCCAATTCAGAATTGGCAATTATCCCGATTATTTTCCAAATGTGCAGTTCCCGAAAGATCCAGCTTCGCTGGAACAGTTTTACAGGCAGATGACCCCCAATACGGGCGCTTTTGATGCGGGTGTTATCACAAATGCAGTAGCAGCACTGTTCGATAAAATCGGGGAAGGCATCCTGATTACCCATTCGCAGGGCGGTGGGCCGGGCTGGCTTACAGCTATAAAGAATGATAAGGTTAAAGCGGTCGTAGCTTACGAGCCATATAGTGGTTTTGTATTCCCAAAGGGAGAGCTTCCCCAGCCTATCCAATCAAATGGTCTTTTCGGAGCATTAAACGGCGTGGAAATACCATTGGCTGATTTTAACAAGCTGACCAAAATACCGATTGTGATCTATTATGGCGATAACATCGCTAAAGAACCTACCAAAGTCTGGAACGAAGACCATTGGCGTTCGGGGCTTGAAATGGCAAGGTTATGGGCCGCTACCATCAACAAACATGGAGGTGAGGCCACAGTAGTACACCTTCCAGAAGTTGGCATTAAAGGCAATACGCATTTCGCTTTTGCAGACCTGAATAATGTTCAGGTGGCGGACGAATTGTCAAAATGGCTAAAAGAAAAAGGATTGGATAAATAATACTGGTTGATGATGAGCAAACTTATAAAATCAATCTTATTGGTCATGGCAGTAATAATTACTACGGGCACCAATGCCCAAACCAATCCAACCCAGGATCTGGATAGCAAACAACAGGCAATTGTTCGCATTTCTTCACTTACTGGCAAAGGTGAACTGGTTAAACTGAAAACAGAACTGAACAAAGGACTTGATGCGGGTTTGACCGTCAATCAGATCAAGGAAATTTTGGTCCATGTTTATGCCTATGCGGGGTTTCCGCGTAGCATCCGGGGATTACAGACTTTTATGACCGTATTGGACGAACGCAAGGCCAAGGGGACCAATGATATAACAGGCACCGAAGCATCCCCAATAAAAGACCAGCGCAACAAGTACGACCGTGGCAAGGCCATTTTGGATACGCTTTTAGGCGCTCCGCAAAATGGACCCCAAACTGGCTATTCGGCTTTTGCACCCGTAATTGAAATCTTTCTGAAGGAGCACCTGTTCGCTGATATTTTTGAAAGGAATGTATTGACCTATACCGAAAGAGAACTGGCAACTGTATCTGTTCTTGCAGGCATCGGAGGTGTAGAACCCATGCTACAATCGCATCTAAAGATTTGCCTGAATGTTGGTTTAACAGCGGAACAACTACAGCAGTTCATTGAAGTTATTAAACATTCAGTTGGCAAAAAAGAGGCTGGGTCAGCGCAAAAGGTCTTGAATGAAGTATTAAAAACTAAGTAAATTTTAAACATTAAAAGATGAAAAAGCTAACATCAATAATCGCCATAGCAACATCCATGGCTACTGCGGAAGTGGCAAACGCACAATCGCAGTATTATAAAAAAGCGGAGCAAAATCCATATACCCTGGTATACGATGGAGCAATCACCAAAAATGAAAAAGGAAAAGTAAATATCCATCCGGTAAAATATAAATTGAACGGGATTGAGATTGCTGCGAATGTTTATACGCCTGCAAATTACGATGCTTCAAAGAATTATCCGGCTGTAGCGGTTGCACACCCTAACGGTGGAATAAAAGAGCAAACTGCTGGTTTGTACGCACAACGTTTGGCAGAAGCAGGTTATATCACCATTGCTGCTGACGCAGCTTATCAGGGAGCAAGTGGTGGCGAGCCCCGTCATACAGATAAACCCCAATTCCGTACAGAAGATATTCGCGGTATGGCGGATTATATTACGCAGTACCCAGGTGTTGATGCAAAACGTTTAGGTGTTTTAGGTATCTGTGGTGGAGGTGGCTATACATTAAAAGCTGCACAGGGCGATAAGCGCTTTAAAGCTGTAGCTACTTTGAGTATGTTTAATTCAGGTGAGGTTAGACGCAACGGTTTCCAAAATTCTCAATTAAACACTGTTCAAGACCGCTTAAAACAAGCATCTGATGCCCGTGCACAGGAAGCAGCAGGTGGGGAAGTTAAATTCTCAGGTGTAGCAAATATCACAGACGAAGAAATTGCCAAAACTTCGACCGATCTGTACCGTGAAGGATATGAGTACTATTACAGAACCCACGCGCATCCCAATTCCACCTTTTTATATACAACCAGTAGTCTGCTTGACTTAATGACCTGGGATGCTGCTGAGCATATGGATTTAATTGAACAACCTTTGTTGATGATGGCCGGAAGCAAATCTGATACAAAGTATATGACAGATGAAGCATTCCCAAAAGCAATCCATGCAAAAAACAAAGAATTGTTTCTGATTGATGGCGCTACCCACATTCAAACCTATTGGAAACCTGAATATGTAGTACAAGCTGTAAATAAATTGGTGAGTTTTTATAAAACCAATCTTTAAAATATAGTATGATGAAGCATAATCTTATATATATACTGCCGTTTGCAATTGTTTTTTTTGCATCCTGCAACTACCATCAAAAAATAGAAGATCCAAAACAAAACGCCCTTATTTTTGCGCGGGGGGATAAGAATACAACCGATAATTTCAAGGGAGAGGTATGGGTGAAATCTCTTATAAATGCAGACAGCTTAAATGAGACGGCGGTGGGTAATGTAACATTTGAACCTGGGGCCAGAAGTAAATGGCATATCCATCCGGCAGGGCAAATATTACTGGTAACTGATGGTGTCGGTTACTACCAGGAAAAAGGAAAGTCCAAACAAATACTACACAGAGGGGACGTTGTAAAATGTCCGCCAGATGTTCCGCATTGGCATGGGGCCAGTGCAGATACTGCATTTGTGCAGATTGCGATTACTGGGCGAGAAAAAGGCCCAACAGTGTGGTTGAAACCTGTGACCGACGAAGAATATAACAAAACTTAGCTTATCTTTATAAGCTAAGTTAAATTGCCGGAGTTTTGAATTTTCTTTCATTTTTTGAAAATCTATCTTGGTTGGAGTGGATTATTTTCAGTTTGATATCCAATACATTTTTGTATTTGTTTTCAATTGGCTTTTACATTTTTATTGATAAAACCTGTCCGAAAAACAAGATCCAAGCCACTGATCATCCTTTTCTTAAATCTGATTTGTATGTAAGTTTGTTCACCTTATTTCTCAATAGCCTCGTGATGTTGATTGGTGTTTATTCGTGGAAATCAGGATGGATTATATTAAACGAATCCAAAACTATTTTAACACTTCTTGTTGAAATTGCAGCTATTATCCTGGTGATGGATCTGTTGATGTATATTTTCCATTACCTGGCGCATCACCCGTTTATTTATAAAATTTTACACCGCAAACATCACGAACATATCAGTACTAATTTCCTGAGCCTTTTTGTGTTGCATCCGTTTGAAACCTTGGGATTCGGATTAATGATGATCTTTGTTTTTATGTTGCATGAGTTTTCTGTTTTTTCCATGACCATTTATCTATTCATAAATTTGATTTGGGGAACCGTTGGTCATCTAAACCGGGAATTCTTTCCAAAATGGACAGAACGATTATTTTTAGGAACCACAAAATTTCACAACCGACATCATTTAAACGAACAAAAAAACTTTGGTTTTTATACCTCCATCTGGGACCGGATGTTTGGGACATATAAAGCTTAATAAGCCTGCTTCGAAACCTTTTTCATCTTCTTCTACAGCACGGGAAATAATTTTCCTTGTTCATAATGAGGTGCTTATCCTCTTTTTTAATGATTTTTTTAGTATCGCATCCATATAAATCATCTTTTTTAATGATTGATATGCTTTTTCTCCGATTCTAATTTTACACTGTAAATCTAGAAAACATGAAAATCATTATAGGAGCTACATTGACTGCTGACAGGCTGGGAAATATGAATCAGGCTTATAGTTTCAATTGCGTTGATAACGAAGAGAAAGGCGCTAAAATGATGGCTTGTCTTTCGAAAACTAATCATAAATGGAAATACTAAAAATATGAAATACTTAGTCACAGTTATGCTGATGCTCATGAGCAGCATTTCTTTTTCTCAAAAGCCCAGCAAAGAGCAAACGGAAGCAGACAGAAAAAAAATGGCCGAAGCCCAAAAACAGCTGGAGGCCAAAAAGGCAGCCATGAGCCCCGAGGCCAGAAAGAATTTTGAGGACATGATGGAAAAAATGGGTGCCAATAAAGCTATGCAAAATGCACAGCATGGTCTAGACGATAATGCAAAAGGCAACATGAACGTAATGGTACGGAATACCGATCCGAATATTGTTCCTGATAAAATCTCTGAACTTAAAATTGCCGGCACACCCCAAACCAAGTCTCAGCTAACGGCTTATCTAACACCTATTTTTGCCGAAGCAGATAAACGGATAAAGCCTGAAAGTAAAAGCGCAGTAAAAAATCTAATGAACAAAGGCGAAAAAACCGGAAAGTATGCTATGGTATTTTGGGCAAATAATGAATTAGACAAAGCACTGTTTCTCTTATTGAATGCTTGTATAACCAATCCAGACGATATGGTTTCCCTCAATAACCTGGGTAGCCTGCTCACCATTTCAGGTTATGCACATAAATCCCTTCCTGTATTATTGTATGCCCAAAAGTTACTACCTGGTAGTAGTACCGTTCTCAATAACACCGGTCAGGCTTTGCTCAGCCTGGGCAATGTAGATAAAGCAAAAGGGTTGTTGCTTTCTGCCGTAGCTAAAGATTCTACCAATTCCCAAGCTTACCGTTCGTTGGCATTAATTGCACAGAAACAAGGCGATAAACCGCTATGCGCTGGCTATCTTCAAAAAGCCATTGCACACGGCGGTGCTACCACGCAAAATATTAACCTTTTGCAACAAGTGTCGCCCACAGCCGATAAATCAGCTATGTATAAGGCCATACGCAATAATTTTAAACGCTTTTATAAAGATCACAGCATCACCAAACGCTTTATCATTCCCCCAATACCTAATAGTTACGAAAATGCACTTTTGGCCTATCCAGAAGTAAATGGCTTTTTCCGTAACCTGGATGCGACTATAAACGAAGCAAAAAAAACAGGTGCACAATTGCAAAAAGAGTACGGCAAACAACTGACGGATAATATGAATAAACGGATGGCACAAGTGCAACAAATTGTGGCCAATGCCGGAAAACCTGGCGCTGCTAAAATGGTAAAAGATATAAAAGCTGGTTTTACTAATCCGTTTATGGCCCAGGCCAGTATTATGCTGAATGCCATTGATAATCCGCAATACAGCGTTTCCTACATCAGCAGGATGAAAAAAGAAACGACAAACGCGAAGCAAAGAATTGAAGAATTGAAACAGGGATTGAAAATGGATTTTGATGATAAAATTGACGCCCTGGTAAAAGAGAAAAGTAAACTGGATGACGGAGAAGGCAAAGGAGCAGCAAACGATCGGGCTGTACAAATTGAAAAAGAACTCTGCGAACTAAGAACAGCAAGACAAAATAAATGGCTGGAAAAATCGGCTGAAATCAATAATCAATATATCCGCAATATGGAAGATTTGATGAACCAGCGTTTACAGGAATATCTATTCTGGAATACGATTGTGATGCAGTCCATGCAAGATCCTACACCTGTAAACTATCAGGCTTATGCTGGATACCTCAACGATCTAAACGGTTTCCGTTCGTTGTTTCCATTTTATGTAGATGGCGGTTTATCAAAGCCATGTGGCGATTATTTAAAAAAGGATAACAATTCCAAAGGTGTGATACAGCAATGGGAAAGGGAACATTGTGAAGTGGATTTTGGTTTTGATGCCAAAGTGTTTGGCGGAAAAATGAACTGTGAAGGATTTTCAGTGTATGGCAGTATTCCGGCGGGTGAATTTAGTTACAGCAGGAGCTATGATCCGGTAACCTGGGAAACCACAGGGCATAGTTTTACTACAAAGGCCGGAAAAGACAAAGAATTTGAGATTGGCAAGCTTGGCGGAAAAATTGGCGCATCCGTAGAAACCACTATCCAGTTTGATGGCAATATGAACCCCATTGATTTGATCGTTACCGGATCGGCAGGAGCAGAAATAAACGGACCGATGGGGGGCGGGGTCTCAGCAGATTTAGGTTCTGTAACGGTAAGTGTAAACAGTGGCTTTAATAGTTCAGGGCCTGGATTTACACCCTTTGGCAGCAATTTTTTAAAATAGATTATATACCAATGAAAAAAATAATATTCATTAGCCTGTTACTTTATGGATTTACCCTACAGGCCCAACAAACCCAACAGGATTGCACTGCCGAAAGTGTACAAAAAGAACCTGGCCGGTTTTTGGATGCCCATATTGGTTATGCAACAGGTGGAAGCAAAAGCGGCTTTTCTTCAATGGAAATAGCCAACGCAGCAAAAATGATGACCGCATTTGAAGGTGTTTGTAAACCAAAACTGAAATTTACCGGAGGGCAGGCAAAAGCTAGTTTTGGATTAAATTCAAAATCATTTTATAATCAGCAGCAGGTAGGCAGCTATACTTACAACCTGGGTTTTCATCAATTTGTTTGCAACATACAAACACATAAACTGGCTATTGTTGATGAATACCAGGGGGTGCTCAGGGTAATTGCAAATCCGTCGTTTCAAACGGTATTCCATTCTTTAGAGGGCAGAGCTGAGGCCTATAAAATTCCCGCAAACAGCCAGAATATCAATGCCCCCTTTATTGCTGTATATAATTACTATGCTTTTATAGATGACAGGCTGGCGAATGCGATCAATAAAGGAAATGGTTTTATTGACCTGACTACTCAAGGAATAGGTGATCAACTGACCCAAAGCCAGGGAATGGTGCTTGAAAATAGACCCGGCAAAGGTTATGGCTGGAATGGCAGTAATGGCTTTGTGACAATGGGTACGGTTAGCTTGATATATCGCCATGCTTTAATTACGCATACCGATATTCCTTTTTTTATTCCTGTAAGCCGAAAAAAATTCCTTACCGACCTGCTTGAATTTTATGACCGGGAAAAGCCTGAGTTGGTGGCGAATATGCAGGATAGGATAAAGAACCTGTCTAAAACAATAATAGAATCGCAGAAAAATAACAGTAGCTATTTGCAGGACCAAAAAAACAGGCAGGCTGTACAGGAACAAAGTGCAAAAGACATACTTACAATAAGTGAGCAGAAAAAACAAACTGTCGTTAAATTGCTGCAATCGAAAGATGAAAACTGGCTGAATCAGCAGGCTATTGTCCAAGGGGATAATAAGGCTTTTACCGTTCCTAATAACCGCAACATCAATACAAAAGAAATATACGGAAATTTTTACTTCACTGAATTTTATACCGGTACCGAAGGTTTAAAACTGTACCAGATCAACCCGGAGTACCTGAAAAAATATTCACCTGGCGGCGCCAAGCCAGTTGTTATAGATGTGATGTACCGTTTCAGAACAGGCGAAAAGTTTTTAATGGGCATTAAAGAAACTTTTGTTGATCAACTTAACCCGGATGAGTTCAGGAAGCTGTTACAATAAGGTATTGATAGTATACCATCTAACGTTCCAGATTCAAACAGAACAGCAATCAAGCCTAAAAATGAGAACAAATAGGTTGAAATGCCTGTAACGTGCATCTAATATCATGACCAAATAGTTTTTAAATCAATCTCAAAATCACTTAAAAATTTAAATAAATTATCAACTGATGAATTATTTATATAATCTTTGCTTTTATCAGTATATTTAAGAGTAATAAGATTTGGTGGTGCTTAGTCTTTCAGAAAAAACAGATCAGGAACTTCTGCTGCTATTGCAGCTTGGGGAGCGGTCTGCATACGAAGAGATTTATCGGAGGTATTGGCCATTGCTCTTCCGGCATGCCCGGAAGCTTCTTCAAAATGATGAAGCATCAAAAGATGTAGTACAGGATACTTTTATCCACCTCTGGGCAACATCAATAGACCTGGATATCAAAACAGCATTATCTCCTTATTTATATGCAAGTGTCAGGAACCAGATCCTGAACATCTTCCGGCACAATAAGGTTCAGGCCAATCATTTAAAGAACCTGGGCGACTTTATAAACCAGGGTGCAAACATTACTGATCACCTGGTGCGCGAAAAGATACTGGCCAAATTGATTGAAGATGAAATCTCCAACCTCCCCCCAAGAATGCGAGAGGTATTTGAGCTCAAAAGAAAAGCAGGTTTATCTTATAAGGAAATTGCTGGGGTGATGAATATCTCTGAGCTTACTGTGAAGACCCAGATGAACAAGGCAATTACCATTCTGCGCGCTAAATTTGGAAACAGCCTGTCTGTTTTTCTACCCTTTCTCTAAAACCTTCTAAATTTTTTTTTAATACCGGATACAACATTAGGTTGACATAGGTGTCATAACCATATATTCCAGTAAAAATTAAGATAATGGACAACCCAACACCAGAGCAGCTTTTAGATAAATACTTTGCCGGCCAATGTAGCCCGGAAGAGAAAGCTACTTTGGAAAGCTGGTACTTGCTGGAGACAGAAAATGCAGTGGATGAGCTTCCTGAACCTGATTATATAGGGCTTGAAGAAGAAATGTGGAAAGTTATTGGGCCACTTGCTGTTCCAAGAAGGAAGGTAAGGCGACTTTGGTTGCGTATTGCTGTTGCTGCGGCTATTCTACTGATCTTTGGTTCCGGATTAATTTATTTCAATAATTATAAACAGAGTGCTAACACAGCTATTGTCTATCAGAATATCAATGCCGGAGGGAATAAGGCTTATTTAACATTAGCTGGAGGTAAGAGACTTTCTTTAACAGATGCTCTTAACGGGCGCCTGGCTGAAGAGGCGGGAGTAGAGATTATCAAAACATCCAATGGGGAGTTGGTTTATAATATGAAGAATGGACGGGGAAATCGCCTCGGTTTGATCAATACGATTACCACCCCAAGGGGTGGCCAATGGCAAGTCCGTTTGCCGGATGGTTCAACGGTATGGCTCAATTCTTCTTCTTCTTTAATTTACCCTTCTGCCTTTAATAATCAGGGGGAGAGAAAGATTGAGCTCCATGGAGAGGCTTATTTTGAGGTACATAAAGATCCAAAACACCCTTTTGTTGTCAAAACAGACCAACAGGAAGTAAGGGTGCTGGGTACACATTTTAATATAAGCGCCTATCAGGAAGACCATCTTGTAAAAACCACTTTACTAGAGGGTTCAGTAAAAGTTACAGCGCCCTCAGGAATTAGAATCTTAAAACCAGGCCAGCAATCGGAACTTTCTGAACGGGCTATCTCTGTTAAAGCAGTGCAGGCAGATGATGCGGTGGCCTGGAAAAACGGGTATTTTATGTTCAACTATGAAGATCTGGAAAGTGTGATGACAAAAGTTGCCCGTTGGTATGATGTCGAATTAAGATACGAAGATCCATCTGTTAAAAAGGAAGTTTTCTTTGGTACGATCAGTAAATATGAGAAGATTTCAAAGGTGTTAAATATGCTTGAACGTACCGGAGTGGTTAAATTCCATATGGATAACAAAACATTAGTGATCAGTAAGAAATAATCAACATATAACCATAAACCAACCAAACCATGTCAACTAAAGAAGAAAGCCCGTAAAAGTATACTCAGAAAAGAGGGATCAAATAATAAAGGACTTTGGTTTGCGGCCAAAGTCCTTTGTATCCTGTTCCCTGAAACATTGACGAATCAACCATTTCATGAACTCAGCGAGTGCTCTATCCTTCTAAAAACGGGGCATATCGCAGAACAGATACTCAAATGTATAAAAATTATACTAAATATTTTTGTGCGCTTTCCCGGCGCATATACCACTTGTCTTATAACATACATTCTGCTGTAAACAGAATCAATACGGTAGATAAAAGAAAATGGATCATGCGAATTAACCTAACAGCACTTCTATTCGTATTTGGCCTTCTACAAGTTGTTGGTGCACCAACTTTTGCCCAGAAGCTCACCTTAAAGGAGAACAGTGTAACTCTGGAAAAGGTATTTCGTGAAATACGGAAACAAACTGGTTATGATGTACTCATTTCCACTACCAAAATACAGAACTCCAAAAAGGTTAGTGCAGATTTTAAAAATACACCCCTGGAAGAGGTATTGAAAAAGGTACTTGACCCCAAAATTTTTAGTTTTACGATCGAGAATAAGACTGTAGTTATTAAACAGAAGAATCCTTCCTTCCTGGATAAGGTCAGTAATTTATTCTTCTCGGTTAAAGTAGAAGGACAAGTGGTGGATTCTGCCAGTGGAAAACCGATTGGAAGGGTAACCATCTTCGTTAAGGGAAGAAAAGATATATTTATTACGGGTGAAGATGGACGTTTTAAGTTCAATAATATACCCTCAGATGCAGTATTGTACTTCAGCTGTGTTGGTTATAAAGTACAAGAGGTGGGGGCTGCGGATTGTTCGCTGGTAAAGCTGACATCTTCTATTCAGGTTCTTCAAAATGTAGTGGTTTCAACAGGTTATCAAAAGCTTCCCCGGGAACGAGCTGCTGGCTCGTTTGGATTTGTTAAACAGGCTGACCTTGATAAAAGAAGCAACTTGAATATTTTAACCTATCTGGAGGGGCAGGTACCAGGTCTGTTAACCGATGCCGACGGGAAAATTACCATCAGGGGGCAAAGCACTCTAGCATTCAGTTCCAACAAAGACCCATTAATTGTATTGGATGGTTTCCCAATAGAACGTCCGGTAGAGAGTATTAACCCGAATGATGTGGAGAGTATTACAGTATTAAAAGATGCGTCGGCAGCATCCATTTGGGGGGTGCGGGCGGCAAATGGTGTTATTGTTATACAAACGAAAAGAGGACAATCGAGCAAAAAGCCGCTGGACATCAATTTTTCTTCTACTTTTTCAGTTTCGCCCGCTGCAGACCTGACCAAACTACCTTATGCTTCAAGTTCTTCTTTCATTGAATTTGAGAAATTTAAAGTAGACAACAAACTGACTTTATTTACTACTGGGCTTCCACGTGCAGCAATATCGCCTGTGGTTGACACCTACCTCAACAACCCGTCTGGTGCAAGTCAAATTGTAGAGCCTTTAAAGAACATAAATTCCTACAAGGAATTTCAGGATCTGTTCATGAGCCCGGCCACCAGGCAGCAGTATGCACTTTCCTTAGCTGGAAAAGGAGAAAAAACAACCCATAGGGCTTCTTTTAGCTATGATAAGATCGGTTCTCAGTTTAAAGGAAACAATACGCAGCGTTTTGTAACAGATCTTTTTCAAACGGTCACCTTGCTGCCTAAACTCAGAGGGCAGATCGGGGTAAACTATGTAATGACCAATGAAAAGGATAACGGGATGGCCTATACTGATCTGAAAAACTTATTGCCTTATCAGCGTATTCTGGATAGTAATGGCGGTTATGTTCCTCAACCTCAAACATTTTATCAGGCAGATAAAGACGCCTATGTAAAAGCAGGTTATCCCTACAACTGGAATTATAACCTCATGCAGGAATTCAATAATAAAGACAATGCCATTAGAACAAATGATGTGAATGTATCTGCAGGTTTGGATTACCAGATCATGAAAGGACTGATGGCCATGGCAGGTTACCAATATGAGTATGGAAATTCAGTAACTAAAGACATTTACAATGAGGAGACGTACCTGGTCAGAAACACGGTCAATTATTCTACCAGTATAAGGAACGGAGTATTAACCTCTGGTATTCCAAAAGGAGGTATTTACAAAGAGTACAACTCGAGTTTTTATTCTCAAACTTTCCGGGGATTGTTGAAATATGACGGCGACTTTTCAGACAGTAAACATGTTATTTCTGCCATTGCTGGCATGGAAGTGAGAGAACTCGGAAACAAAGCCTCCAATCAAACCAAATATGGGTATAATGCACAGAGCCTGCAGTATGCAAGAGTAAACTATAATACCATGTATACTGATGTAAGGGGAAGCCAGAATTTAATACAGGATGAAAGTATATTCCAGGATGACCTGAACCGATTTGTTTCGACATACACGAATGTGGGCTATACCTATAAGGAGAAATATACCTTGAACGGAAGTGCCAGATTGGATAAAACAAACCTTTTTGGGTCTAGTGACCAGTATAGAAATGTCTGGTTATGGTCTGCGGGGGCAAGTTGGCAGCTTCATAAGGAACGTCTTTTCCAGAACTCCATATTTAACAGTTTGATCTTGAGGGCTACTTATGGAATCAATGGAAATATAAACAAATCAACCAGCCCTTTTCTGATTGCCAATGTAGCCACTGATCAGCAAACCAATCAACCTTATGCCTATGTTTCCAATCCTTCGAATCCACTTCTAAGATGGGAAAAGACAAAAGTAACCAATCTGGGAATTGATTTTACCATGATGAGTGGACGCCTTAGAGGTTCTCTTGAATATTATAAGAAGGCAAGTTCGGATCTTTTGGGGGATGCCACAGTGAACGGAACTTATGGTTTCAATAGTGCATTTATCAATTACGCCAGTATGAAAAATACAGGGGTAGATGTAAGTATATCCGGTCAGATCATTAACCGGGATTTTAAATGGACGGCGACTTTAAACTATAGCTATAATAAGAACGAGGTCACTAAAGTTGATTTCCCTCAGAAGACTGTTGGCTCTTACCTTGCCGGGACGCCTCAAGCGGGTTTGCCACTTAATTATGTATATAGTTATCAATGGGCCGGTCTCTCTGCTTCAGGAACACCTCAGGTTTATAATGAAAAAGGACAAGCTACAGGTTATAAAACAGAAATGGCAAATCCACTGGCATTGACCTATCAAGGCACTACAGTACCACCGCATTATGGGGCATTGATTAATGAATTTAGTTATAAGAATTTCTCGTTGCTCACCAATTTTACTTATAAAATGGGGCATAAGTTCAGGGTTCCGGTAATACAATATTCAACAGCCTATGGTGGCTCTTCTCAAATTTCTTCAGATTGGGACAACAGATGGAGAAAAGCGGGAGATGAAGCCATAACCAATATTCCGGCTGCACCTGCAACATTAAGTGGCCTTAATATTTATGATCAGTATACGCAATATGCAGACATAAATGTGGAGACCTCGTCTATCATCCGTTTTAGGGAATTGCTGATCAACTATAAGTTGCCGGTTAAATTTATTCATGCTTATCCTTCTTCTGTATTTACAATAGGTGTACAAATCAGGAATCTCGCCGCTTACAAATTTAACAAAGCGGGTCTTGATCCTGAATATTTAACCTCCACAGCGCAGAACAGCAATATCGTTTTACCTCCAACGCCGGAGTATTCTTTAATTCTAAAAGCAAACTTTTAATTCCATATATATGAAAAGTTTAAAATATACTTGTTTGTTGATCTTGATGGTTTTAGGATCAACAGGCTGTAAAAAATACCTGGACATTGTACCCAAAGGAAAGATCATTCCTCAAACTGCAAATGATTTTCGTCTTTTGTTGGATCAGACAACGCCTAAGGGTAAATCAAATGGTTTTGTAAATAGCTTCAGTAATGATGTGCTGATGGGAGATGATATGGAAATTAATGCATTTTCAGCCAGTTTTTACAAAGCTCCAGACCAGAATGTTTTCACTTTTGCCGAAAATATTTACCAGGATTTTGAGTCTGATCCAGATTGGGAGGCTTTATACAACCAAATTTATGTGACCAATCTAGTCATTACTCAGGTAATGGACGCGGAGGGAGGAACCACAGCAGAAAAAACGGAGTTGTTATCGGAGGCAAAGGTGCAGAGAGCTTATGCCTATCTGATTCTGGTTAACTTATATGCCAAACAATATAATCCTGCTACAGCAGCTGCAGACCCAGGAGTTCCACTACGTAAGGGGCTCGATTTTGAAGAGAAACTTCCAAGGGCAACGGTGCAGGAGGTCTATGATTATATTTTACAGGATCTGAAACAAGCTTTAGGCAATTTGCCTGTTGCACCCCAGCTTAACCTTAATTTTCGTCCGGTAGAAGCGGCAGCTTATGCTTTGCTGGCCAGGACAAGTTTATATATGAATAATATTGCCGGGGCTCTTGACTATGCCAATAGTTCCTTGCAGCGATATAGTGTCCTGATAGATTATAATACTTTACCCGCCAGTCAAACCTTTCCGGGAACAATCCAGGAACCTATAGGACTTCAAAATAAAGAAGTATTGCTATTAAAATCAGTTGTTTCTTCAAGTTCCTTCTTTTACGGAAACGCGGGCTTGGTGAATCTTTATGATCAGCAAAACGACCTTCGTTTTAAGGCACGGTTTGCGAGTGATGCTGCGTTTGGCTTAAATAATGGCTTTATCTGTACCGAGTGGTCTGGTAAAACACCATCTAAAGGGCCCTCAACAGCAGAAATGTTATTAGTTAGAGCGGAGTGTTACGCGCGGACAGGGAAAATAGCAGATGCTGTAAATGACCTCAATACCTTGCGGAGTACCCGGTATAAAACTGGCAGCAATTTTGCACTTACTGCATCCTCCTCTGCACAAGCACTAAGCCTGGTTAAACAAGAAAGAAGGCGTGAACTCGCTTTCTTAGGGTTTCGTTGGTTTGATATCAAACGTTATAATGTTTTCGATAACGATCAGATTTCTGTTGTACACAGCATCAACGGAGCCACGTATACACTTGCGCCTTCAAGTCCGCGAAGTGTATTGCCTATTGGCCGTAAATACATAGACTTAAACCCTGAAATCGTACAAAATCCACGTTAAAATTTATAAATCCATAGAGCCTGTGACGATCATTTAATTGACATGGGTTCTAATAAACAATTAAATACAAAAAGATGAAATCAATAACAATTAAACAACCTAAATATCTGCTCTTGTTCTTCTTCACCATGTTTGCTACGGCTGTTATGGCTCAGAATCAGTTTAATCTTAGTGGTCATGCACCCGGTAAGAATGGGCAAAAAGTTGAACTTGTACGGTATACAGAAGGATCAGTACAAACACTGGGCTCCGCTACAATTGAGCACGACCAATTCCAAATTTCAGTTCCTGTAGATGAGATCAGCCTGGCCGTACTTCAAATCAACAAAACATTTGGCGGAACGGTAATCATTGAACCTGTAAATCTGAAATATCATTTTTCCGAAGATGGTACTTTTGGAACAGAGGGTGGGAAATATAACCCAATACTTTCCGGATATCTGCGTGACAAAGAATTTATGGCTGCAGATGCCCTGTTCAGAAAATTAACTAAAGGCGGGGATATTGCCTCCATAAAAGGCACAAAACAAGAGTGGGAGATGATACAACCCTTTTTAAAAAAGGAAGACCTCAGGAGCGAGTATCTGGCCAATCTGGTTAAAAAAAATCCAGATCCTAAAGTTAAAGTTATGGCCGCTATTATGTGTGAACTCCAGCCCGATGCGGCCAAAACCATGGAGATCATCAATAAAGTTGCTCCGAAGGTTGGCGAAAATACCATTATGATGCGAAGAGTAAGGTCTATGGAAAAACAACAGGCTGCCGCTTTGGCCAGAAGGCATGAAGGCATGCTGGGTGCACAATTTGCAGATTTCACCGCTGCCGACTTGAAAGGAGAACCTATGACCTTAGCCCCGGTAGTAAAAGCTAATAAGTTTACCCTGGTTCAGTTCTGGGCGTCCTGGTGTGG
Organism: Pedobacter sp.; assembly: GCF_035566355.1. Taxonomy (GTDB): domain Bacteria; phylum Bacteroidota; class Bacteroidia; order Sphingobacteriales; family Sphingobacteriaceae; genus Pedobacter. The sequence goes on along the minus strand of NZ_DATMRL010000403.1, from coordinate 1,251 downwards.
CCCATGCCGTAAGGAAATTCCTTTGTTGAAACAATTGTATAGTAAATACAAATCTAGAGGCTTCGAAATTGTATCCTTTTCTATGGATGATAATAAATATAATTGGGAAAAGGCTTCTGAAGTAGAGCAGTTAAATTGGAGAAATGTCTCCGACCTGCAGGCCTTTAAAAGTGGCGTTGCAAAAACCTATCCCATATTTGGTATTCCAGCAAATGTGGTTATTGACCAAAACGGCAAAATCCTGGCCAGTAATCTTACCGGGAAAGAGCTGGAAGACAAGATTACAAGCCTGTTGAAATAAATCATAAATAACGATGACACACCTTTTGATTTGTATGCTGCTCCTGGCGGCCTTGTTGCTTGCTGCGGCAAAGGCACCCTTAAAACTATTCCTGCTCACAGGTACAGTGCGAGGAAGAAATGGTCAGCGTGTTTCTTTGGTTGAGAATAGGATGGAACAATCCGGACAGGTACTCAGTACAGTAATGATACAGAATGACCAGTTTCGTCTCTCTTGTAATGTAGAACAGAAAACTACGGTCTATCTGGTTTTTCATGAAGAAAAGGAGCGTAAAAGCTATCCGCTGATGTTGAAGGAAGGCCATTTTAATTTTTGTGCGGATGAAGGAATACTTAATGGTTAACACGATGAAAATGAAGATTTTGTTTACAGTTATAGGTAGCATGTTATTGCTACAGGCCTCTGCCCAACAATATGAGGCCTTAAAAATACCATCGGATCCTGTCTCGGGGAAAAGATCAATACTGATCTACAAGGCAGAAAGCACATTGCTTTCTGCCAATGAGGCTTTACTGGCAACGGTCTATTTTTATAGTAAATCTAAACACACAGGTGAAGAGAAGGTGGGGCTGGTGAAAAAGAAAGATTCCTGGACCGGCGCATTTAAAATACCGGACAGTACCGTTCTCCTAAGTTTTGTATTTAGTACAACAGATGGAAAGCTCATAGATAACAACCATAACAAGGGTTATCTGATCCCTGTTTATGAAAGAGGGAAGCCAGCGGCATTTTCTTATGCCAGCATGGCGGCCATATTTGGTGGTGGACCACCTGATGCAGCAGGGTTAAAAAAAGATCAGAAACAGGCATTGTTTTTTATGAAGGAGGAAATGCGTGTTCACCCCGAAAGTGAAGCGAAACTTAGACCCTCATTTTATAATATGCTGGCCAATTCTCCAGAGCGGGAAGATAAAGTTGAATTGTTGAAAAAGTTGAATGAACTTAAAAGT
>NZ_DATMRL010000402.1:0-5331 GCF_035566355.1 Pedobacter sp. | reverse complement strand
TTTAATCCGTCAGATATTTTGTGCGTGATCTCTACGTTATCAAACCCTTCTTTTTTATACGCATCAAATAATTCCTGGTTTTCATCATCTAAAAAGTGTCCGATCTTTTCCAGTACAGTAACTGTATCTGCCTTTTCCTTTGGATGTTGTCCAAGTTCGTACAGCTGCTCCAGTAATTCATCAACATTGGTCATATTGAAGTTACCGGCAATGACCAGGTTTCTTGTCATCCAGTTGTTCTGGCGCAAAAAGGGGTGGCAATTTTCTATGCTATTTTGTCCGTGTGTACCATAGCGAAGGTGTCCCATCAGCACCTCCCCGATAAAGCTGACATTTGCTTTCAGCCACTCTGTGTCTTTCATCAGTTCCGGGGTTTCGTTCTGAATGTCCACAAATTTACTTTGCACATATCCAAAGATATCTGCAACGGCATTCTGTGCCATGGAACGATAACGGCTGATGTACCGATGACCTGGTTTTACATCCAGTTTGATGGTGGCAATACCTGCACCGTCCTGACCACGGTTGTGTTGTTTTTCCATCAGCAGGTACAGCTTATTTAAACCGTATAAGGCTGTTCCATACTTTTCCTGATAATAAGATAGGGGTTTCAAAAGACGGATAAAAGCAATTCCGCACTCGTGTTTTATCTGGTCACTCATTGATGTGTGTTTTGAGCCGCAAATTTACCGTTTATAAAACTCAGAACCTAGAAAGAAGTAGAATCTTTCGCCGGATTTACTATTCTCTGACTAACAGCACAATACAAGCGACAACGCAAGTCCTAACGCAGAAGGTGTACCTGTTTTGACTGCACTGTTTGTTCAAAAAATAAAGATGCATTCGTATCAAAAACAGTAGTATCCCCAGAGGTATAGAATAACCGTTGCCCTTGTTGTCCGATTTTATCAGCAATTTCAGGATGGTTACGCAGGTATTTCGCCAGGCTCGCAGAAACGATCTCCCCCTGCGAAATCAGGGAGATCTTCTTAGGGAGCAATCGTTCAAGTTTTGGAATCAATAAGGGATAATGCGTGCATGCCAACAGGATGCAATCCAGATCTGGTGCATTGCCAAGCAATTCCTCCAGATATTTACGGATAAAATGATCAGCTCCAGAGGTGAGGTGTTCATTATTTTCTATAAGAGGGACCAGCATCGGACAACTTTGCTGCACCACCTTTAACTGAGGATAAAATTTTTCAATCTCAATGGGGTAAGAATTCGAATTCACTGTACCCCGGGTCCCCATAACTCCAATTGTGTTACTTTTGGTATAATGACCAATTACTTCTGCTGTAGGGCGGATTACCCCAAGCACTCTGTGATTCGGATATTTTATTGGAAGTACTTTTTGTTGTATGGTACGCAGGGCTTTGGCAGACGCCGTATTACAAGCCAGGATGACTAAAGGACAGCCCTGGGCAAAAAGCCATTCCACACATTCAAGTGTATATTCATAAACGGTTTCAAAGGAATGATCGCCATAAGGTGCGCGGGCATTATCTCCAAGATAGATATAATTATATTCAGGGAGCTCCTTTATAATGGATTTAAAAACTGTCAGACCTCCATAACCAGAGTCAAATACCCCTATTGAATTTGTTTTGTTCATTTGCAAAAAAAGCGGACCTGAGGAATATTCCCCAGGTCCGCCAATTTAAATATTTTTCATCACAGAATAATGTTTTTTATCGGTGATGAGCCATCACGTGTTTCCACTCATGATGCTTTGTCTGCTTATTTCTTTGGAGCTGGAACAGCTGAAGCAGAAATACCTAATTTAGTTTTAACTGCAGCAGTCACATCATCACCACCTTCAGAATACAATAGGTTGTTGGCACCTTGCTGAGAAGCAATATCGAATACGTAAGCCAAACCTTTTTCCTTCGCTACAGATTTAACTGCAGTTTCAAATTTCTGGTTGATCGGAACAAACAATTCACCTTGTTTAGTTGCTACATCCTGTTGAGCTTTTGCACGTGCATCGTTGATGCGTTTTTCCATTCCCTGTAACTCTTCACCCATAGTTTGAAGTTCTTTAGTTACAACATCTTTATTTGCTTCACTTAAGGTTTTTTGTTTCGCTATAGCAGCTTCATACTTTGTTTGATACTCTGTCTGCATTTTAGTGATTTCATCCTGTTTTGTTTTAGCAAGAGTTTCAAGTGTACTTTGTGCAGCTTTTGCTTCAGGCATAACAGCGAATATTGCCTCTGAATTTAAGTGCCCTATCTTTTGTTGTGCATTTGCTACATTAGCCGTAAACAACAATCCCGCCGCTACAAAGAATACATTAATTAACTTTCTCATTTCTATTTTTCCTTAATAATTGTTTTAAATTTTATGTTTGTGTGTTATTTGATCACCGTTCCTGGCTTATAGCCAAGTTTGATAATAATGTCGTTGCTCAGGTCATAACTGCTGCTGGCGTAGATCATCATCGTTGCTTCACTGCTTTTGTCAAAAACAAAATCAATGTATTTACTTTTAGCCAGATCCGCAACTGTTTTAGTAACTTTCTCCTGGATAGGTTTTAAAAGCTTAGCTCTTGACTGGAAAAGATCTCCATCCGGACCAAACTTCTGGCGCTGGAAATCCTTAGCCGCCTTTTCCTTTTCAATAATTTCGTTTTCTCTTCTCTTACGCATATCATCTGTCAGTAACACCTGATCTGCCTGGTAAGCTTTATACATTTTATCAATCTGGGTGAAATTATTATCCACCTGTTGTTGCCATTGCTGAGATAACACATTCAGCTGGTTTAAGGCTGATTTATACTCCGGCAAATGCTTGAGTATATATTCTGTATCCACATACGCAAACTTCTGTGCAAAGGCACCCATACCGGTGAAAAGCAAGAAGCATATTAAAACACATTTCTTCATAAAATTATTATTGAAATCCTCCCAATTGCTGTGCGATACTGAAGGTGAAGTTTTGTCTACCGTTATCCTGTACTCCAGGAATCTTGTCAAACGCATGTCCATAATCAATACCTAACATCCCAAATATCGGTAAAAATATCCGAGCTCCAATACCTGCAGACCTTCTTATGTTAAAAGGATTGTAGTCACTGAACTTGTTCCAGGTGTTACCTCCCTCAGCAAAGCCCACAATATAAGCAGTTGCCTGCTGACTTGCAATAACCGGGTATCTTAATTCCAGTACATACTTTGTAAAAATTGGGCTACCTGAATTTTGTGCAATAGTTGGATCTGAACCTACCGGGATTACGGCATTGTTCGCATATCCACGCATCTTAATAATTTCAGATCCTTGTAAGAAGTCAAAGCCCTGCATACCGTCACCACCTAATTTGAAACGCTCAAATGCAGATTGTCCAACCGCTTTATTGTATTCTCCAAGGAAACCAAACTGTGCCTGAGACATCAGAATAAGTTTACCTGCAATTCTTTGGAACCACTGACCTTCAAATTTCCATTTGTGGTATTCTGTAAATTTATAACGCTGTTTATCGGATGCAGTTGCGTAGTTAACATTATTCAATAGAGAATACGGAGGTGTTGCCTGAACTGTAAAACGGAAATAAGATCCTGCAGTTGGGAATATCGGGGAATCCCTTGAATCCCTGCTCAACTCCTGCGTTAAGTTAAAGTTGTAGGAAGTACCTGTACTAAATTTATAACCTGGATAGTTGTTCAGGATATACTGTTGAATGTTGACAGAGTGTGTTAGCTGGAAATAGTTATCAGGCCAGTTTAACCTTCTACCCAAACTTACAGTTACGCCATTTAAACGAATTTTAGAATATTGAGGACTGGATTCATCCACACCATAAATCCCGGTTCCACCATTTGAGGAAAGAGAAGTAAAAGCACTTAATCCAAAACTTACCGGTTTTTTACCACCTAACCATGGTTCAGTGAATGAGAAGCTATACGACTGGTATTGTTTACCATTGGTTTGACCACGTAAGCTCAACTTCTGCCCGTCTCCTTTTGGAAGTGGTTTATACGCTTTAAGATTAAACAGGTTTCTTAAAGAGAAGTTATTAAAAGTCAATCCAAGTGTACCAATGATACGTCCACCACCAAAACCTCCTGACAATTCAATCTGATCTGACGGTTTTTCTTCTACTGCATATTCAATATCAACGGTTCCATCTGCCGGATTTGGTTTTGGAGTAGGTACGGTTTTAGATTCATCAAAATTACCCAGCTGGCCAATCTCCCTAACTGTTCTCACCAATTGTTCTTTTGAAAATTTCTCTCCTGGTCTTGTTCTAACATCTCTCAGTACAACACGGTCATTGGTAATGGTATTTCCTTTTACCGTAATACGGTTATTTGTATACTGAGGTCCTTCGTAAATACGCATTTCCAGATCAACTGTATCACCGTGAATTTTTGTTTGTACCGGATCAACATTAAAGGTCAGATAACCATCATTCAAATAGATACTGGAAACATCATCACTATTTCCTGTTCCTCTTAATCTCTTCTCCAGTTTTTCTTCACTGAATACTTCACCTTTTTCAATACTTAATACTTTCTCTAAAAGTTTGGTTTCATATTTGGCATTTCCAACCCAGGTGATATTACCAAAATAGTATTTAGGTCCTTCAAAAATGTCTATTTTGATACCTACTGCTTTATCACTATACTGGTAAATACTATCTTTTATAATAGCCGCGTCACGATAGCCGCGCTCCTGCATTTTTGCAATGAGTTTAAGTTTATCTTCATCGTACTTCGTCTTGTTAAACTTTCCTGAACCAAAGATCTTATAAAATGCCTGTTGCTTGGTTTTCTTTAAAAACTTACGCAGCTTGGCATCACTGAAAACCTTATTACCTTCAAAGTTAATTTCATGCACCTTTACTTTACGGCCTTTATCCACATCTACGACCAGGATAACATTGTTTTCCTGGGTAGGATCAGGCTTGGTTTTATAATTTACCTTGGTAAAGAAATAGCCTTTTTCAGACAAGAATTTGGTGATGGTACCTGTAGTTGTATTATACAGGTTTTCATTCACAACAGTCTTCCCGGTTTTGGCATTGAGCTTTTCCATGATATCGGTTTTTTGAGATTTGCTTAAACCAACAAGCTCAAAAGAACTTAAACGCGGACGTTCAACAACTTCTATCTCAAAGTATACCGTATCCAGATCAAGTTTCGTAATATCCAATTTAATATCATCAAACAGGCCCTGTGCCCAAAGGTTTTTAATTGCATTACCTGTAGCCTCACCTGGAAGTGTAATGTGCTCTCCTTTGATCAGTTTGGACAAGGTGATAATTACATCCTTATCCAGATATTTCGCTCCGGTTAATGTTGTACCTCCAATAACATACTCTTTTGGATT